>JAFXNY010000105.1 GCA_017529165.1 Clostridia bacterium | reverse complement strand
GATGCGCTAAATCTTAGAGATAAGTATGCAGACAGCCGCAGAACTGAGATAAGCGATGTGGCCGGCGAAGTTGATATAGAAGACTTAATACCTGAGGAAGAATGTGTTATCACAAAGTCAACTGCGGGTTACATAAAGCGCCTGCCCTCTGATACATATAATGTTCAGCACCGAGGCGGCAGAGGCATTACGGGCATGACGACAAGAGAAGAAGACAGCGTAGAGAATATGTTTGTGTGCTCTTCTCACGATAGAATAATGCTGTTTAGCAACCTAGGTCGAGTTTACAGAATCAAGGCGTATGAAATACCCGAAAGCTCCCGTACAGCCAAGGGTATGAACCTTATAAATGTTATACCGCTAATGCCGGACGAGAAAATAAGGGTAATTATTCCGGTTACGGCGGAGGATGAGGAAGACCGCTTTATCTGTATGATAACAAGAAAGGGCGTTGTTAAACGCACAAGGCTTTCAGACTTCAAGAACACCCGAAAGAGCGGTATTATTGCAATTTCGATTGATGAGGGCGATGAGCTCGCACACGTTCGTATGACAGACGGAAGCGATAATCTCCTTGTGGCAACGAGAAACGGCAAGGCCATTAAGTTTAATGAAACACAGGTTCGCTCAATGGGCAGAACTGCAAGGGGCGTGCGAGCTCTTAATATGAGTGAGGACGACAGCGTAGTAGATATGGCGCTCTGCAAGGACGATACAAGGATACTTACCGTTACCGAAACAGGTTACGGCAGAATAAGCTCCATTTCCGATTACCGCTTGCAGTCCCGTGGTGGTAAAGGACTTATAAACTACCGCACCGAGAAATACGGTAAGGTAGCCGCAGTTTTACCGGTTGAGACCAATGAGGATATAATAATGATTGCTTCAAACGGCATAATTATAAGAATATATGCCGGCGATATTTCCGAGTTTGCCCGTCCTGCAAAGGGTGTAAGGGTAATGCGTGTGGCAGAGGGCGAGAGAATACTCTCTGTAGCCAAAGCCGAGCACGATGAGGCAGAGGTAAACGATTCGCCCGAAGAGGCTGAGGCTGACGCCGGAGATGTAGGAGATACAGCAAACGCTGAGGAGTAAAAATGGATAACTTTGGGAGTACCGAGTTTAATTACAGTCCGCAGGATGTATTCTTTGCGGAATACAAAGAAAAAACACAACTCAGGCGTAAAGCGTGGGCGATTGCCGTGCCGGCTATAGCGTTTTTTATAATAAGTCAATATTGGGCGAAAATAGTGTTGCTGGCAGGTGCCAGATTTGGGCTTACCGCCGAGAAGTTAAGGCTTTTTTTCTCGGAGCCTGCCGTGCTTCAGATAGCGCAGATTATTTTATCGCTTTTCCTCTTTACTGTACCTTTTGTGATTTGCGCTATGATTTCGGGAGAAAAAATATCCGAAATAGCAGGGCTTAGAAAACCTAAAAGCAACCGATTGGCGTATTTCCTTTTCGGAGTTGGCTTTTGCAGTTTTGCAAACATAGCCGTATCACAAATGAGCAGAATATTTGATTTGTTCGGCATTAACTATTCTGTTCCCGAGGATAAAAACCCCGAGGGCGTTTTCGGCTTCATTTTAGTACTTATTTCAACGGTGATTGTGCCGGCGATAGTAGAAGAGTTCTCTATGAGGGGAATAGTAATTGGCCTATTAAAGCCTTTCGGAAGCAGTTTTGCGATATTTGCATCCGCCGCAGTGTTCGGGCTAATTCACGGAAACTTTAATCAAATACCGTTTGCCTTTATGGTAGGTCTGGTGCTCGGGTTTATTCGTATTAAAACCGATTCACTCGTAATTTGTATGGCGGTTCACGGGCTTAACAATCTTATTGCGGTTATAACTTCTTACGCAGAAAGCTTGCCGGCAAACATCAGAAACACAATTTACACCGTTTATATTATGTTAGCTCTCACTTTTGCGATTTTAGGTGTGGCGCTCATAAAGGAAAAGAACGCTTTTTCCCTCAAAAGGCCCGAAACGGTTATGAGCACTAAAAAAATCTGTGTAAATTACTTCTTTTCTCCTGCAACACTTATAGTTTTTGCACTCTTTTTCTACAGGGCGTGCACATATATTTTCTATTGAGGTTAAAAAATGGACAGCAGTTTTATGGTGCGTGCAATAGAGTTGGCAAAAAAAGCGTGTGATTTAGGGGAAATACCTGTTGGCGCTGTTGTTGTTAAGAACGGCAGGATAATAGGCGAAGGCTATAATATGCGGGAGAGCAAAAACCTCCTTATATCCCACGCCGAAATCGAGGCGATAAATAGCGCAAATAAAACGCTCGGCGATTGGCGGCTTGAGGGCGCTACTATTTATGTAACACTTGAGCCCTGCTTAATGTGCGCAGGCGCTATAGCGGATAGCCGAATAAAAGAAATAGTATTCGGCGCATATGATTTAGAGCGAGGGTTTGTATCAAGCAAGGCGGATATCGGAAGCCTTACTAAAAGGGACATTTCCGTTTTTGCAGGTATCAAAGAAAACGAGTGCAAAGCCTTGTTAGATAGTTTTTTCAGTAAAGTGAGGGAAAAGAATGGAGAGTTATAAAAGGCCTGTCAGATTAGCACTTTATATGGTATATGTGTTCAGCGTACTGCTGGTTGTGTTGGCAGTGGCGTTGCCGTTTATAATCACCTGGTATGTAGAAACCAGAGGGCGAGACCAAACCTTGCCGGTAACAATAATGCTCACCTGCTATCCGTGCCTGCCCTTTGCGGCGGCGATACTTATATCTCTGCGCAGACTCCTTAAAAATGTTTTGGCAGGGCTTATTTTAGGCGATAAAAATCAAACCTTGCTTCGTGCGGTAGCCATTTCCTGCTTTGCTATCACGGCGATTACCCTTGCGGCAGGCAGGCAATATACGCCCTTTTATTTAGCGGCGGCGGCAGCTGCGGCAGGCGGACTTATCTTTATAATAGTTAGAAGTCTGTTTGGTGCTCTCTTACAAAAACAGAGGGAAAAAGATATTGAAAAAATAGAGGAAGAATTATGAAAAAAACAGTAATAACAGTTATCGGAAAAGATAATTTCGGCATAATCGCAAAGGCGAGCGCCGTTTGCGCTGAGTGCAATGTAAATATTCTTGATATCACGCAATCGGTGTTAGACGATATGTTTGTAATGGTAATGTTAGCAGACATAGGCTCTGCTAACTGCTCTTTTGATGAGTTCTCGGATAAAATGCGTGCTTTCGGGGAAAAATCGGCTCTCGATGTGCGTGTTATGCACGAGGATATTTTTAACGCTATGCACCGAATCTAGAGGGGATAAAAATGCTTAACTTAAAGGATATAATGGAAACCGTGACTATGATTAGCCACGAAAACCTTGATATACGCACAATAACGATGGGCATATCGCTTCTTGACTGTGCCGATAGCGATATCGATAAATCGTGCGAAAAAGTATATAATAAAATCACACGGCTTGCAGGAAACTTGGTTAAAGTAGGGTGTGATATTGAGAAAGAATACGGCATACCTATTATAAATAAGAGAATATCGGTAACACCGATTTCTATGCTTGTGGCAGTTTCGGGCGGCGACCCTGTAAAATATGCGCACGCTCTACAGCGTGCGGCAGACAGTACGGGGGTAAACTTTATAGGCGGATATTCGGCGCTTGTTCATAAAGGCTTTTCGGCAGGAGATATGGAGCTTATAAAGTCAATTCCGAGAGCGCTGAGTGAGACCGATAATGTATGCTCAAGCATTAACATAGGCTCAACAAAATCGGGGATAAATATGAACGCCGTAAAGCTTGCCGGCGAGGTTGTATTAGAGGCGGCAAAGAGAACCGCCGAGCGTGACTGCATAGGCCCTGCAAAGCTGGTTGTGTTCTGCAACGCCCCCGAGGATAACCCCTTTATGGCAGGCGCTTTTCACGGCGTGGGCGAGCCGGACTGTGTAATAAATGTAGGCGTTTCCGGCCCCGGCGTTGTAGCGAGCGCACTTAAAAAATGCAAGGGCGATTTAGGCGAGGTTGCCGAGGTTATAAAGCGCACCGCCTTTAAGATAACAAGAATGGGTCAATTAGTAGGTAATGAAGCCTCAAAGCGACTCGGCGTGCCGTTTGGCATTGTAGATTTGTCTTTAGCGCCCACACCTGCCGTAGGAGATTCGGTAGCTCATATTTTAGAGGAAATGGGACTCGAACGCTGCGGCACTCACGGCACAACGGCGGCGCTGGCTTTGCTTAACGATGCAGTTAAAAAGGGCGGTGTTATGGCGTCCTCAGCTGTTGGCGGACTATCGGGCGCATTTATACCTGTTTCCGAAGACGCCGGAATGATAGCGGCGGCACGCTCAGGCGACCTTAAAATCGAAAAGTTAGAGGCTATGACAGCCGTTTGCTCTGTGGGTCTTGATATGATAGTGATACCGGGCGATACACCGGCAGAGGTTATATCGGCGATTATAGCGGACGAAGCGGCAATAGGCATGGTAAACTCAAAAACCACCGCTGTAAGAGTAATACCCGCTATAGGCAAGGCGGAGGGAGAAGAATTAAACTTCGGAGGACTTTTAGGAAAAGGCCCCGTAATGCCGGTTAATAAAAAGAGCAGTCCTAAAAAGTTTATAGACCGAGCCGGCAGAATACCGGCACCGATGCAAAGCCTTAAAAACTAACAGAGTTAGTTTTTAAGGCAGATAACAGACGGCAGACATCAGATATCAGACAATATGAGCGGCTTTGCCGCAATATTAAATGCGTCGCAGGCATTCATACCGTCTGACTTCTGTTATCTGTAATCTGATATCTGAAAAATCTTGACAACACTTTTACTCGGTGGTATAATGCCACCATATTAAAGACCTTGACCAAGAGAAGTAACCGTTTTTACGGCGTATAAGTGAGTAAGGGATAGTGAGAACCTTGCCGCACGATAACGGCGAATAACACTTGGTAGTTGCAATCTGAAAAGATTTGTCTTAGTAGGTGCGCCGGGGCTGTCCCGTTACAGGCGGTAACTGTGTAGGGGCGGATATTATCCGCCAGAAAAAGCAGTAAGAGAGGCTGAATATTCAGCAAGTCGGGTGGCACCGCGAATGAAAAACGACATCATTCGTCCTGATAACAGGATGAATGGTGTTATTATTTTTTCTATAAGGAGAATGGCTATGAAACATACTGACATTTATGAAATTATGAAAAACCCTACCCTTGTAGGCAGTTTTGTTACGGTGTGCGGTTGGGTACGCACATCCCGTGACTCTAAAAATATGGCGTTTTTGGAGATTAATGACGGCACTACGCTAAAACACCTGCAAATTGTAATAGATAAAGCTAATATGAGCGATATTTCCGAGTTTATGAAGCTCGGCACGGCACTTAAAATTGAGGGCGAGCTTGTAAAATCGGTTGTAGCGGCTGATAGCGTGGAGGTAAACGCAAAGGAAATCACAGTATTAGGCGTTTGTCCGCCCGAATATCCTCTTCAAAAGAAAAGACACACGCTCGAATATTTGCGTACCATACCGGCGCTTCGTGTGCGCACAAACACATTTAATGCGGTGTTCAGAGTGCGCTCGGTAGTGTCCACCGCAATTCACGAGTTTTTTGGGGGCAGGCGTTTTACCTATGTTCATACGCCTCTTATCACTGCCTCTGACTGCGAGGGCGCAGGCGAGATGTTCAGGGTAACAACACTCGGCTTTGCGCCAGAGATAAAAACGGAAGAAGAATATGACGCCGCCGACTTTTTTGGTCGCCGTGCCGCACTTTCGGTTTCCGGCCAGCTTGACGGTGAGGTTGCGGCTATGGCGCTCGGCAAGATTTACACATTCGGCCCGTCCTTCAGGGCAGAAAAGAGCAACACAGGGCGCCATGTGGCAGAGTTCTGGCATGTAGAGCCGGAGGTTGCTTTTGCAGAGTTAAACGATATTATGGAGTTGGCACAGGGTCTTATTAAGCACATTATTTCGTCCGTGCTCGAAAAATGCCCCGATGAAATGAAGTTTTTTGATAACCATTTTGAAAAAGGGCTTATTGATAAGCTTACAAGTGTTCGTGACAACGATTTTGCCGTTATGAGCTACACCGAGGCAATAGAGGAGCTTAAAAAGAGCGGAAAAGAGTTTCAGTATCCTGTTTTCTGGGGCTGTGATTTGGCAAGCGAGCACGAGCGATATATCTCGGAAGAGGTATGCAAAAAGCCGGTATTCTTAACCGATTACCCGAAAGAGATTAAGTCTTTTTATATGAAACAAAATGCGGACGGTAAAACCGTTGCCGCAACCGATTTGTTGGTGCCGGGCGTAGGTGAGTTAATAGGCGGAAGCGAGAGGGAGGCGGACCTCGGTAAACTACTAAATGCTATGAAAGAGCGCAATATGAACATTGAGGAATACAGCGATTATATATCGCTGCGTAAGTTCGGCTCGGTACCGCATAGCGGTTTCGGCCTCGGCCTTGAGCGAATAATTATGTATGTTACCGGCGTATCTAATATAAGAGATGTAATTCTCTATCCGAGAACATTCGGCAACATTTATTAAAGGTGAGAACAATGTATAAATCTAAACTTACTGTGCTTGAAACTCAGGCGATAATACGCTCGCTAAGGCACAAGTTTGAAGAGTGCTTATGTGATGCGCTAAATCTTTCCCGTGTTTCTGCTCCGCTTTTTGTAAAGAGGGGTAGCGGACTTAATGACGACCTAAACGGAGTTGAACGCCCTGTCAGCTTTGATATATTAGAAACAGGCGAGACGGTGGAGGTTGTCCATTCGCTTGCAAAATGGAAGAGAATGGCACTCGGCAAATACGGTTTCGCACTTCACACCGGTCTTTATACCGATATGAACGCCATAAGGCGAGACGAGATTACCGATAATATCCACTCTCTTTATGTTGACCAGTGGGATTGGGAAAAGGTAATAAAGAGGGAGGATAGAAACGAGGAATACCTAAAGGATACCGTTCGCCGGATATATGCCGCAGTGCTTAGTACGGCGGATTACATAGAGCGCAAGTATTCTTTCCTTGATAACTATCTGCCGAGAGATATTTCGTTTGTAAGCACCTATGAGCTCGAAAAAGAGTATCCCGATTTATCGCCTAAAGAGCGTGAGAACGCCGCCGCTAAAAAATACGGCGCAGTATTTTTAATGCAAATCGGCGGTCGCCTTAAGGACGGTAAGAAGCATGACGGCAGAGCCCCCGATTATGACGATTGGTCGCTTAACGGGGATATAATAGTGTATAACCGTGTTACCGATTCGGCGTTTGAGATATCCTCAATGGGTATAAGGGTGGATGAAAAATCACTCATTTCCCAGCTTGAAGCTGAGAACGCAACCGATAGGTTAAAGCTTCCTTTCCATAAGGCGCTGATAGAGGGAAAGTTACCTCTGACAATCGGCGGCGGAATAGGACAGTCAAGGCTTTGTATGTTACTTCTTCAAAAGAAACATATAGGCGAGGTTCACGCATCGGTCTGGCCAGAGAGCGAAATACAAAGGTGTAAAGAAGAGGGCATAGAGCTACTATAAATTAAAACCCTGAGACTTGCGGTCTCAGGGTTGTTTTTATAAGGTTAGCGTTTTAATACCGTTTTCCGTAGATAAGGTTACTACAAAATCGTGGCAGGTGAAAAGGCAGACCTGTGAGTTTTTCCCGTAATCACGCAAAAACTTAATCGCTGATAAAAACCTCTTATCGTCATATTGGCTGAGTGAATCGTCAAGAAAAACGGGCAACGGTTCTTTATCCGATAAAAGCTTTGATATTGCAAGGCGGAGAGATAAATATATCTGGTCCTTTGTGCCTCGGCTTAAATATTCTATTTCGTGCATACCAAAAGTATCTGTTTTTTCGGCGCTTAAATCAAAATCTTTTGAAACATTTATTTTACTGTAAGCACCGTTCGATAAGGCTTTAAGATTTTCAAGGGTTTCGTTTTGAAGTGTTGAGCCAAAGCTCGTACGAGCCGAAACAAAGCTTTCCTCTAAAGCATCGTAAGCCACCTTTGCCGCATCGTAAAACTTTTGCTTTTCGGCTATTCTCTCTTTAATTTCGGAAATCTCACGGCGTAAATCTTCGGGGTCTTTCATATTTCTAAAACCTGTTTTAAGCTCGGTTTCAAGCCGTGTTTTAAGGTTTTCGGCCTCAGATTTTTGAGAAAGCAGAGTTTTTACAAGCTCTCTTTGCCTGTCGGCGTCAAAATCAATATTTTCGTTTTTCGCATTTTCTGTTTTTTGTTTTGCCTCTTCGTACGAAATACCGCCGAGGTCACGGCTTAAATACGAAAGACGAAGCTTTATTTGCTTTTGTGCGTCCGCCTTTTCGTACAACCCCTCTGTTTCTTGCTTTATTTTCTCGATATCTGTATCGGGAGATAGCGAAAAGAAGTTTAACACCTTGATTTTTTCTGCTTCTAACGCATTTTGCTCTTCTTTAAGGCGATTTTCGGCGTCAATTATTCTTTTTTCGTCCTCCACCCCGAAATTAAGGGCGGTGGTAAGATTTTCAACTTTGTTTTCGAGATTACCTTTCTCGCTGTTTATAGCCATAAGCTCGGCATTTTTGCCCGAGAGACTTCCTCTCTTTAGCTCTAATTTATCCTTGGCGGACTCAAAAGCTTTGCTGTTTTTCGGGCGAATTACAAACGAAAGAATAAAAAGAATCACACCTATAGCACAAAAGCTTGCCGATAAAACTATGCTTTTAAGCGGTATATAAAGTCCGCCCGCGGCAATTAAAGACACAAGAGATACAATCAAAAGCGGCAGATTTACCGCTTTTTTTGCGGTTTTAGCTTTAATTACTTCATTTTCGAGCTCTTTTATTTCCTCTTTGAGATTTTCGGTTTCCGTTTCAGCTTTTTCGGGTTTGCTTCCATTTTCTTCTATTTGTGCCTCAGTTTTTTTAATCTTTTCTCTTATCTCTTCGGGCGAGGCACTTCCTCGGTCTGCGGCGGCCCGTTTCAGTCTTTCGAGCTCCTCTTTTGTGTTCTCGGCTTTGAGTTTTATATTATCGAGTTTTGAAAAGGCAAACTCAAACTTTTTAAGGAACATTTCGTCCGCTACCGTGCCGTTTGGCAAAGTAAGCTCTTTTGTTACACCGTCAAGCCTCTCTTTAAGCTCTAAATATTCCTTTATTTTGCTTAATGCCTCGATATCCTTAATGCTTTCAAGAAGTGCTTGCGCCTTGTTATATTCTTGTGTGATTTCTTCTGTTTTGTTCTGTGCGGCTAAGAGAGCGTTTAATATTTCCTGTTTTTTGTGTGCGGCACGGTCAGTCTCCTCGAGGGCCTCAATCAGGCGGTTGCACTCGTTTATATCGTTTACAAGGCTTCCCGTTCTGCCCGATTTTGATACTAATGCGAGCCTCGCATTCTCAATTCGGCTTAAAACCTTTTGATAAGAGATATTGTCCTGCCCCGTAAACGCCGTATCGGCAAGGCGCTGGTTTATTTCGCCCTCTGCCGTTTGGTCGTGCGAAAAATCGGGAGAAGTGCCTATAAACATAGACCTCTCAAACGCTGAAAGGCTTATTCCAAACAGCGTTTTTCCAATATCGGGCGGCGCTGCCTCACTTTTTCCGGTGGCGGTATCGGTAAGGGTTACTTTATCTGTAGCATCAGATTTCCTAAACTGCCGCTCTAATATAAACTCTCGCCCCGAGTGCGTAAAGGTTATTCTGCCTGCCGGCTGAGAGCCGTCAAAAGGCGCATATTTTTCCCTTGCGCTTACTGCCTGCCCGGCGGTTTTTCGGCTTCCGTAAAACATAGCCTTTATAAACTCTAAAAGGGTTGTTTTGCCCGCTTCGTTTTCGCCGTAAATCACCTGAAAGCCGTCCGATAAATCGAGAGAAAAATCTTTAAGCGAGCCGAAGGCACTCACATAAATACTTTTAATTTCCATTAAAGTCCACCTCTGAGCTAAAGGCTTTAAGACCAATGTTAAGCGCTTTTTTAAGCTTTTCTTCCTCGTTAGGGTTTTGTTTTATTAAATCGAGCATTTTTGATACAAAAATACCCTTTAATGAGTTCTCGTTTTTTATCAGCTCTAAATCGACTGCTATTTCGGTTTCATCATTTACCTTAGCGTAATAAACCGTCTGCATAAGCCTGCTTTGGATTGCGGCGGTATCAAAACATCTGCCGAACGGAATATCACCCACAAGAATAATCTTATACAGATTATCGGCAAAGTTTTCACCGTATTTTTCTTTTAAGGCAGAAAGTGTTTTATCGGCTGCTGCAGGGGAATCTTCGCAGTCGCTTACATTGATTTCTACCCTCTCATTAGTGCGAAGTGAGGTCTTAAAGAATGAGAGATTTACATATCCTTTGCCTACCTCGCCGATGTAAACGCCTTTATCGCCCAACTCATCAAATCCTAAACCCTCGGCACATCCGCAGTAGGAAAAATAGGTGTTTCCCCTCTTTGCTATCTCGGACCGCTTGTGAATGTGGCCGAGCGCAATATAGTCCATACCGCAGGTGTCTATAAACTCGGGGGTAATAGAGTTGTAATTTGAGGAAAGGTCGTGCCGAACTTCACCGTGCTGGCACATAATGTTTATAAAGTTGTCGTCTACCGGCAGAGAAAATCTCGCTTCGCCCTCGAGATACACTTCGGAAAACGACCTGCCGTAAATACGGCAGTTTTTATCGTCAAATGTAATTACGGTATCTTTTGCCTGTAAAACATATAAATTAGAGGGGAGTTTTCTCTTCGTAAAAGGCGACTCGCTATTTAGCGGATCGTGATTTCCTGTCGCAAAGATAACCTTTATATGGGGGATAGAGGAAATACAATCAAAAATACGGCTTATAATGTGCTCTTCTATAGAGTTTGAGCTTAAAAGGTCGCCGGCAATAAGTAAAAAATCTACCGATTGTTCACGGGCGCGATTTATAATGTTTTCGAATGTGATAAGAGCTTCGTTTCGGCGAAGCACACCTTTTTCGCCAAGGCCCGAGACAGATTGCCCGATATGCAAATCGGCACAATGTAAAATCTTAACGGTATTCATTCTATCCCCTCTTTTCAAAGCTATTTTAACATTTATAATCTGTATATTCAAGTAAAAAAGAACAGATGTACCCGAAAGGGTACATCCGCATTTTATATGTCCTTATTTATAATCGCTGTCAGCACGGTTATATCGTCTGCGTGGCCGTCCTGCCGGCGGCTTTCGGCGCAAACACACAGCCGTTCCGCCAAATCTTGTGCCGAGCCTAAAGAAAACCGCTCGATTTCAGCTCTTATCCAATCTGTGCCGTCAAACACGGCACCGTCCGAGAGGAGGACCAAAATATCCCCTGTGTGCAGTTTTATTCCGGCACGGTCAAAGCTTACTTCAGTTAGTATTCCAACAGGCATAGATGTGCTTGTTGCCTTGCCTGTCCTGCCTGACCGCCGCACAAGTGTAGGCGCCGCACCTGCCTTATATAGCTCTACAGCCCCTGTGAACAAATCAACGCTCGCTATATCCATAGTGGCAAGCGATTCATCTGCAGACTTAAAAAGCATTGAGGAATTAAGAATACGAAGCGCACAGTCAAACCCGAAGCCCGATTTAATAAGCCGGCTCATAAGCCCTGACGCCATAGCCGAATCTACTGCTGCTCTGCCGCCGGTACCCATACCGTCACTAAGGAGAATTATGAAATGTCCCTGTCCGTCAGAAAAACCCGAATAGGCGTCTCCGCACATATCGCCCTGCTCGGCGCTTTTTTGACAAACCCCGAAATCTACCTTATATTTCGGTCTTTCGCTTATGTTAATAAAGGTTTCGCCCGAAGTCTTTTTTATAACAGGCACATCAAAATCTTGCTCGCAGGAAAGGGACAAAACCTTCATAATATCACGCTTATTAAGCACGGTATCATTTTGCTTTTTAAGCTTCATATTTATTGTCATTCTGCCGTATTTATCCACCGGCGCACTGCACTCGGTGGCTTGTATGCCGATATTTTTAAGCGCCGTTACGGCAGTAAGGGCGGCGGCGTTATCGAAATTAGTGCCGGAAGAAAACTCTTCGGATAATTCGCTTAACATACCCGATATGCCGTCAAACTGGTCGGTAACAGCGCGCCGTATCTGCCCTATTCGGCTATTCGCCGCCGCCGCAGAAGAATATTTTTTATATGTGCTGTTTATAGCCTCGCAAAAGCTGTCAGGCCGAAGACACCGGGCTCTGAAATCGGCAGGCAAGGTCTTCTCTGTTACGGCGCCTCCTATTTTAATCTGTTTTATTATCCCGAACATAGAATCAACAGTATCGGCTCTTTTTGCCTCCCAACAAATGTTTTTAAGCTTACAGCCTGAGCAGGCGCTGTCCTCGGTTTTGTCGAGAACACTTTGAAAGCTCGGGGTGTTTATGCTGTCAAGCCGAGCGGCAACTTCATCTACCGTGACCTTTACATCTTTAAGTCCTACTGCCGCTTCCTTAAGACGAAGTGTTACGGCTTTATTTAGGTCATTGTTAACGCTTATTTGCGGATAACAGGTAAAAATCTTGCCGAGAACTATGCCGGCATTTTTAGGAAGAAGCGCAAAAAGAATACAGCCGAGCAGTATTTCGGCAATAAAGGGTGCTGTGAAATCGGATATATCCTGTATCACCGCAAGAACAACACTGCACAGAAAAAACGAGCAGAGCATTATGTATTTTCCGTATGATAAAACAAGACCGGAACAGAGTGCCGCAACGGTATAAATAAAGCAAAACTGCGGACTTCTGCCGGCAAAGAAAAGCAGTAAAGATACGGCGATTGAGCTTACAGTACCTGCTAAAAAACCGCCGTATTTAAGAGAACAGAGAATGAGAGCTACAGAAAGCACAGCGCTAAACGATACCGAGAAAACAGAAACACGGTAAAGACCTGCCAAAAACATACTTATTACTACTAAAAGACAGCCGAGTTCTTCTCCTGTTAGCCCTCTTTGAAGCCTGCCTATAAACCTCGATGTCCTCGAAATTACTGCCGATAATGCGGCGCAAACAAGCGCTTCAAGAAATAAAAACAAAACATCGGTTTTAATCCCGCTGTATGAAACGGCACCGGTAATTCCGAGAGACAGCGCCGAAAGAAGCGCCGCAAAAAGCGGGTTTGTTACAAGCCGTTTACTAAAAAGCAACATAAAGCGCACCGCAAAAACAGCAAGTGCGGCGGCAATATATCTAAAGCCCGATACGCTTATTGCCGGTATAAAATAGCCTAAAAAAACGCCGATTGCCGCACTCGCCATATATTCTGCCGGACAACCTGCGGCAAATGCAATGCCAAACGGCATATACTTTTCTCCGAAAACCGTTCTGCAGAGTATAAAGCCTGTAAGAGCAACAAAAATATGATAGATTACCGCCGCCAGAATATCAGACTTATCAATCGTGTGTCTTTTTGCCGATAACGCTTTAACATCCTTCATTTTTCACACCGCCGATATGTATTTTTATACTAAAAGTATATATCTTAAAGACCGTTTAATTTGTCAAAGCGGTGAATCGTATTTTTAAGTTTTTTGTCTTATAAAAGCGAGTATATTTTTTCTTAAACTACAAACAATATGCACGAAGGTGATAAAATGAATAAAATGATAAAAATACTAATAATCGCCATTACGATTACCTGCCTTTTGTGTATGTCTGCGGCGGCGCTCTCAAAAATGGGCTCGGTAGGCAACGAGGTAACCGCTATACAAAATGTTCTAAAAAGACAGGGATATTATACCGGTGCGGTGGACGGTATATTCGGCTCTAAAACCCTTGCGGCAGTAAAAAGCTTTCAAAGGGCAAACGGGCTTACTGTTGACGGCATAGCCGGCCCTCAGACACTTAAAGCTCTCGGCATATCGGGCGTTTCAAATGGTGCCGGATATTCTTCAAACGATTATAATTTGCTTGCCAGAAT
>JAFXNY010000104.1 GCA_017529165.1 Clostridia bacterium | reverse complement strand
GGGTAAAGTATGTGCTTGTAGAAAAAAACCATATCTGCTCGGGCACAACACAAAATACTACCGCTAAAATCACTTATCAGCACGGAATGATATATCATAAGATACTGAAAGCCTACGGTTTAGATAACGCTAAACAATACTTTTCTGCTAATAAAAAAGCTTTTAATAAATATGCCGAATTATGCGAAAAAATTGACTGTGATTATGAAATTAAAGATAATTATGTTTACAGCTTAAAAAACAAAAAAATACTTGAAGATGAAATGGATGCTTTGCATAAAATCGGGGCAAGAGCCGAGTTTGCCCCAAAAATAAACCTGCCGATAAACACGGCAGGTGCGGTTAAGTTTAGTGGTCAGGCACAGTTCCATCCTATTGAGTTTTTAGGTTCTATTTGCAGAAAGCTTAATATTTATGAAAACACTTTTGTTCGTGAAATGATAGGCAATACCGCCGTTACAAATCACGGTAGAATATTTGCTGATACAGTGATAGCCACAACGCATTTTCCGTTTATCAATAAGCACGGCAGTTATTTTTTGAAGCTTTATCAGCACCGTTCGTATGTTATTGCACTCGAAAACGCTGGAAAGCTTGACGGAATGTATGTTGATGAAAGTAAAGTGGGACTATCGTTCAGAAATTATGGTGGTTATTTACTTCTTGGCGGCGGAGACCACCGAACAGGGCATAAGGGCGGAAATTGGGATGAGCTTCGAAGATTTGCTCAAAAGGCTTATCCTGATGCAAAAGAAGGGTATTTTTGGGCGGCGCAGGACTGTATGTCGCTTGACGATATACCGTATATCGGTAAGTATTCAAAAAGTACAAACAATTTCTATGTTGCAAGCGGATTTAACAAGTGGGGTATGACAGGTGCGATGACCGCCGCTATGTTGTTAAACGATATGGTGCTCGGGAAAAAGAATGAGTATGCGGATGTTTTCAACCCCTCAAGGAGTATGCTGAAACCACAATTGCTTATAAACGGTTTTGAAGCGACTAAAAGCTTACTCACAATTTCAAAGAAACGCTGTCCGCACCTCGGGTGTGCACTTAAATGGAATGCGGCGGAAAGGTCGTGGGATTGTCCCTGCCACGGCTCCCGTTTTACAGAAGAAGGCAGGGTTCTTGATAACCCTGCCAATGCAAAATAAATATTATTCTACTTTTTCTTCTCTTATCCAATAGTTAGTGCTGTCAAGCCTTAAGTTTTTGTTATAATACGGATCGCCGGTTTTAAGCTCTTTCTCCCATTTTTTCATAATGAAATCAATTTCATCATTAAACCTTTTTTTCTTCTCAGGCGTGTCGTCGGTACCCCTTGATTTTGATTCGTAGTGATAAAACTCAACAAACGGGTTATATATAATAAGCTTTCCGGATGTTATTACCTTCATACAAAAATCAACATCATTAAAATTAACTGAGAGCCTTTCTTCCATGTAATCAACCTGCTCATAAACAGAGCGTTTAGACATCATACACGCCGCCGTAACAACACTCATATTCTGAATATGGCTGTCACGGCCAAAGTATCCATGACTGTATCTGCTAATTTCTCTAAGCGGATGACCTGCAACACCGCACATACCGAGTATTACTCCGGCGTGCTGGATAGTATTATCAGGATAATAAAGCTTAGCACCTACACATCCTACATCATCACGCTGGCACATACCAAGCATTTTTTCGAGCCACCTAGGCGTTAAAAGCTCGGTATCATTATTCAACTGAACGATATATTCGCCGTCTGTATTTTTTAGACCGTAATTGATTATTCTTGAATAATTAAATCCTTCATCTGGGTAGTGAAGTAATTTAATTTTTTCCTTATTCTCGATTTCGGAATAATAATCAAACACGGCTTTCTCATTGCTGTTATTTTCAATTATTGCTATTTCGTAATTGTTATAGGTTGTAAGATTTAGTATGGAATTGATACAAGTTTTAAGCGTTTCAGCTTCATTGCAGTTTGGAATAAGTATTGTAACCTTCGGCTCTCCGATAACCTTATAATCTATTTCGTATGTTCCGAGTGTTGCACCGTGTGTTACTTGCGCCTGCAGCCCCACTCGGCTTAAATGGTCTTTAAGCACCTTAATGCCCGCCTCAAAAGCGTACGGTTTGGCGTCCGAATTGAGTTTAGATGTCGAGTTATCGTGTACACGCCAGTGATATAGTATTTTGGGAATATGTTTAATGTTTTCTGCAATTTCGCTCATACGAAGAAAAAGATCATAATCTTGTGCGCCGTCATATTCGCTTCTCTCGCCGCCGAGTTTATCCATAATGTCCCGTCTAAACACACTGAAATGACAAATATAGTTGTTTGACCTTAAAGTGTCTATGGCAAAATCGGGCTTAAAATGCGGCTCAAACCGTGGCTTATCTGTAGTTGTGATTTTGTCTTCATCAGTATAAATAAACTCGGTATCACGGTCTTCGTTTATTGCTTTTACCACTTCAAAAAGACAGTTGGCAGGCAACAAATCATCGTGGTCTAAAAGTGCAATATAATCGCCGGTTGCCCTCTTTAATGCCTCGTTGGTATTGCCGGCAATGCCTAAATTATTGCCAGTGTAATTGTATTTGATACGCTTATCCTTTTTGCATATTTCGGCAATCTTGGCATTGGCTTTGGGACTTCCGTCCTCCAGGCAAAGCTCCCAGCCCTGATAGGTTTGATTTATCATATATTCTACTAACTCGTCAAAAAAGTCGATAGGGGTATTATACATAGGAACTAAAATGCTTATTTTAGGGTTGTACTTGAAAACGGTATTCCTTTGAGCCTCAAGATCACGGGAAGTAGGATCATTGTATTTCATCCATACTTTATAAGAGTTTGCCGGCTTCCAGCGTAACCTGTATTTGATAATTGATAATGTGCGCTTTAGCCCTATAATTCTTACCGAGCGAAAAAGCTTTTTAACATTAGACAATCTTAATACGCCAAGATAAAACCCTACAAGCCTTAAAAAGCTAAAAGACTTGCAAACTGTGTATAAAGTTATATTGTTCGTTTTCTTGTTATCTTGCATTTTTATCTCCATTTTTTTATACTTAAAATATTATATTCTTTAGCTATAGATATGTCAATGTCCGTTATTTACAATAAGTTGATTTTTCCCTGATTATATAATATAATGAAGGCACCTGATTTCATATAGGAGAAAGAATATGGCTTCAAAGAATAAAACAGTATATGTTTGCAAAGAGTGCGGTTTTGAAAGCGTGAAATGGGTAGGTCAATGCCCGCATTGTCACGCTTGGGATACTATGGAGGAACACTTGACCGCTCCTAAAAAACAGCCGTCAGGGTATTCTGCCGGTCGTAGCATTTCAAAAGCTCAGGCGCTGAGGGAAGTGAATGTAAACGCAGAAGTGAGGCTCAAATCGGGCATATCGGAGCTTGATAGAGTGCTCGGCGGCGGCGTTGTAAAAGGCTCTGTTGTGCTTTTGTGCGGTGACCCCGGCATAGGTAAGTCAACAATACTTTTACAGGTCTGCGAGGCGTTCAGAAGTTCTCTTAATGTTTTGTATGTTTCGGGCGAAGAATCGGCAGTTCAGATTAAACTTCGTGCCGGCAGGCTCGGCGTTTCGGGGGACAATGTAACCATAATTACCGAAACCGATACCGAAGCAGTCTGCGAGTATATAAATGCAAATAAACCCGACCTTGTTATGATAGATTCTATTCAGACTATGCAGATTGAAGAGCTTTCGTCCTCTGCCGGAAGTGTGGTGCAGGTAAGGGAATCAACAAATATGTTACTTCGCACAGGCAAGGCACAGAATATTCCGATTATTATAGTAGGCCATGTAAATAAAGGCGGAGAAATAGCAGGACCTAAGGTGCTTGAACATATAGTTGATACCGTGCTTTACTTTGAGGGTGAAAGAAACCAATCGTACAGAATACTTCGTGCTATTAAAAACCGCTTTGGCTCAACTAATGAAATAGGCGTGTTTGAAATGCGAGAAAGCGGTCTTTTTGAAGTTGAAAACCCGTCTGCTATGATGCTATCAGGCAGAATGAGCGAAGTGTCCGGTGGGTGCATTACCTGTATGATAGAGGGTACGAGACCTATTCTGTCAGAGGTTCAGGCGCTCGTTACAACTACCGGCTTCGGCAACCCGAGAAGAATGTCAAACGGCTTTGATTATAACCGCCTTAATATGCTTTTGGCTATACTCGAAAAACGGCAGGGGCTTTATTTCTCAAATCTCGATACATACTTAAATGTTATAGGCGGTATAAGGCTCACGGAACCTGCGGCAGATTTAGCTGTTTGCATGGCGTTAGTCTCAGGACTAAGAGATATTCCGATTAACGATAAATGTATCGCTTTTGGCGAAGTGGGACTTTCGGGCGAAATACGCACTGTTTCCCGTGTCGAGGCCCGTGTTGCCGAAGCGGCAAGACTCGGGTTTGCCGAGTGCATATTGCCTAAATCAAGCCTTAAACAGATTGCTAAACCCCCGAGCGGAATTACGCTTATAGGTGTTAGAAATATAAAAGAAGCCTTGGAGATAATAAGATAAAAAATGACCGACCTGCTTTGCATGTCGGTCTAGCTTTATAGAAACTAATCATAAAGAATGTCGTGTACAGATTTGGCATATTCATCGAGCACTTTGTACGCTCTGGCTCTCGGGAGAGAGTATTCGCCGAAGGTTTTATAGGTTCGCTCAAGCTTTTTCAGGGCACTATACATATACTTTTTTGGTACTGTTACATTGTAATAGTGTGTAAACTTATCGTTAAGCTCTGTTATTGCCTTATTGGCAATATTGCTGTCTTTATCCTTTACGAGCTTGTAAAGATACGGTACACCTTCGTCCCCGATATCCGCCATATACTCTACATCCATTTTGATTTTGCCTTGCTTGTAGGCGTTATAATTATATTTTGCAATTTGTCGGTTTACATTTCCGATTCCTAAAACCGATAGAATAATAAGGGCGAAAACAAGACCTGCTTTTAAGAAATCAAATCTCTTTACAAATATTCGAATTAAAACACAAATAAATAGGATAAACAGCCATATCATAAAGGCAGATGTGCAAATGCGAAGTACCGTGCAACCGTAAACGCCTATATACATAACCATTTTTGAAAGTGCGGTAAATATTATTGCAAAAGTAAATATAACCATAAAGGTTGCAGGGAGCTTAATTGATAAATGTATTCTACCGTCTTTCTTCTCCGAAATTATAATTGAAGCAAATATAAAAAGCAGATTTATAACGGCTATAATGCAAAGCTCAAAAAAGCCTCTGCGTGCATACTGGGCATATGTGAACTTGTACCCCTTGGGCAGTATGCTCGAAAACGCCGAGAAAAAGTAAGCAAGCTGTGAGAATAAATATACTGAATATACACCGCACAAAACGCACAAAAACGCCGAAACTGAAATATTGTTTGCCTTTATAGACAACTCTTTTGTGCTGTATTGCTC
>JAFXNY010000103.1 GCA_017529165.1 Clostridia bacterium | reverse complement strand
TAAAAATCATCTCCGTTGCACACCGGTTGCACACATTTAATAAAAATACGAGCGCCCGTGACAGCCTTATACGCTGCCCCGGGCGCTCTATTGAGGTGGAAAAATGAAAACTGCTGATTTAGTTCAGAAAATCTTTTCTGTAATCAACACCGAAGCCTTCGGCAATTTCTCTGAGTTGGTCGTCGGTTATGGTGTTAATTCTCGGCAAGTGGGCTGAAATCATATAAAGTTGTGCCGCTTTTTCTACCGTTTCAACAAGTCCGAATGCCTCGTCTATATCCTTACCTGCTCCGTAAAGTCCGTGAAGTCCCCAGACTACCAGCCTGAATTCTTCCATTTTTTTGGCGGTCGCCTCCCCTATCTCATTTGTGCCGCAAAGCATCCAGGGAAGAACGCCTATACCGTCCGGGAACACTACCATACACTCTGTACAGGTTTCCCAAAGAGTATGGGTAAATTTCTTCTCGTCAAGTTCGTGAACATAGTTCATAGCAAGCGTATATGTCGGATGGCAGTGGAGTATAACTCTGTTTTCAGGGTTTACTTTAAGTCTTGCCATGTGGCTCATAAGGTGAGCCGGAAGCTCGCTTGTAAACCTTCCGCCGTCAGAATAGCCCCAAAGAAGCTCGGCAGTTGTACCGTCCTTTGCTATCCTTATAATACCGAGATTGTTTTCAGGGTCAAATTCTACATTCTTAAAATATTTACCCGTACCGGTCACTATAAATATCTTACCTATAAGCATATCGGCTTTAAAGCCTGTCGGTATTATCCTTATTACTTTATCAAGGTCAAGGTATTCTGACACTTGCGCTTCGTCAAGCATCATACTTATGTTACCGCCGTTGCGCTCGTCCCAACCGAGCCTGTACATATTTGCGGTAGTTCTTTTCATTTCTTCTACAAAGGGGGCTGTTAGTATATCTTTCATTATCTGTTCACCAATACTTCACTTTCATATTTTTTAACTTCATCTATGTAGTTGCTCTCTACATTTTCTCTCTTTAAGAACTCATCCCATACATCGCCTATAGGTGCGGTTTTAAGGTCTTCACTTATTACCATAAGTTCTGTAAGGCGATTTTGTTCTTGAAGTTCTTTGAGTCTCTTCTTAGGCTCTAAAAGGGCAAAGAGAAGTGCCTTTTGAACATTGCGGACACCCGTTACCCAAGCGGATATTCTGTTAATTGACGCATCAAAATAGTCGGTCGCTATAAATACACGGTCGAGTGCATCGTTTCTTACTATTTCCTTTGCTATCTCTCTTGTTTCGTCATCAAAGAGGACTACATGGTCGCTATCCCAGCGGACAGGTCTTGTTACATGAAGGGCTATATTTTCGTTAAACAAAAGCAAAGCCGATATTTTATCGCTTACTACCTCTGTCGGATGATAGTGTCCGTTATCCATAAGCGGTGTAATACCCTTATAATTTGAATAAGAAAGGCAAAATTCGCCCGAGCCTACTGTATAACTCTCAAGACCTATACCGAACACCTTTGATTCAAGGGTTACATATACCTTTTTCTTATCGTAAGGCTCTGAAAGAATTTTATCGAGCGAGTCTTTAAAACGGGCACGAGGACCCATTCTGTCAGCAGGAATATCCTTGTATCCGTCAGGTATCCATATATTCATAACGCAAGGAATGCCTGTTTCATTTGCAAAGTATTCGGATATTCTGATACATGCCTTGCCGTGTTCTATCCAATAATTCCTTGTGTCCTCGTCGGGTGAAGAAAGGGTTAAATTATCCTTTACTTTCGGATGTGCAAAGAAAGTTGGATTAAAATCAATGCCTATATTTCTTTCCTTTGCAAACTGAACCCACTTTTTAAAGTGTTTAGGCTCGATTTTATTTCTCTCTATCTTCTCGCCGGGCTCGCCTATTGCATAGCAAGCATGAAGATTTAGTTTTTTCTTGCCCGGTATTAGTGAAAATGCTTTATCTAAATCTGCCATAAGCTCTTCCGGTGTGTTTGCTTTGCCTATGTAGTTTCCGGTAGTCTGAATACCTCCCGAAAGGCTTTCGCGGTTATCGAAGCCTACAACATCGTCACCCTGCCAGCAGTGTACAGAGATTGTTACATCTTTTAATTTTTCGATAGCTTTATCAGTATCTACGCCGTACTTTGCGTATATCTCTTTTGCGCTTTCATATCTGCTCATACTTTTATCTCCTTAATATCAAAAGAATTTTTTACTATCTCTCTTGCCTTTTGAAGGTCAATATTTTCGCTGTACATAATTTGCGATAGTATATTACCGGTAG
>JAFXNY010000102.1 GCA_017529165.1 Clostridia bacterium | reverse complement strand
TTGTTTTTATATGTGTGATGATGAGGCCGAGTTGTGTCCTTTATGCGGTGCAGAATTAAAGGGCGAAGAGGCAGACGATAGGACAAAAGAAATTAAAGAGCCTGCAGAGCCGGATATAATAAAAAGCCCTGTTCTTGCGGCGAGCGTGGATAGTCCTGTTACCGCCGAGATTTTTAAGGATATATTAGTAGAAAACGGCATTTCTTTTAGCGAGGACAGCAAGGGCGATGTACTGCACACAGGCTTTGGCGGAAGTTTTTTTGCCACAGATATTTATGTGGATGAAGACAATCTTGAAGAGGCGCAAAGCCTTTACAGAAATCTTACCGAAAATCAAATCGGCTTTTACGATTTTGAGGATGAAGACGGAGAATAAAAATGTTTGTTGATATAGCAAAAATACACCTGAAAGCCGGAAACGGCGGAGACGGCGCAGTATCTTTTCACCGTGAAAAATATGTTGCCGCCGGCGGACCTGACGGTGGAGACGGCGGAAAAGGCGGCGACATAATATTTGTTGCCGATAAAAATCTTTCCACCCTTGCAGATTTCAGATACAAGCGCAAATATATGGCCGAAAACGGCGAAAAAGGCAAGGCAGGCAGAGGCTCGGGCAAAAAAGCGAGCGACCTTATAATAAAGGTGCCTGAGGGTACGCTCGTAAAGGACGGAGAGACAGGCAGAATAATCGCCGATATATCGGACAGTACGCCGGTTGTTATCGCCAAAGGCGGAAACGGCGGTTGGGGCAACACACATTTTGCCACTGCCACAAGGCAGGTCCCCCGTTTTGCAAAGAGGGGCGCAGAGGGCGAAGAGCTTGATGTAACGCTGGAATTAAAGCTCCTCGCTGATGTAGGCCTTATCGGTTTTCCGAATGTGGGCAAATCTACTCTTATATCGGTTGTAAGCGAGGCAAAGCCTAAAATCGCAAACTATCACTTTACAACTCTTACCCCTGTTTTGGGCGTTGTGCGTATGGGCGAGGGCTCGTCCTTTGTAATGGCGGATATTCCCGGTCTTATCGAGGGCGCCGGAGAGGGTGTGGGGCTCGGACACGAGTTTTTGCGGCATGTTGAGCGTTGCCGGATTCTTTTACATGTAATAGATGCTTCGGGCAGTGAGGGCAGAGACCCGATAGATGATTTTAATAAAATAAACCGTGAGCTCGCAGTTTACAGTAAAGAGCTTTCAGAGCAAAAACAAATAGTGGTAGCTAACAAATGTGACCTTTGCACCGATGAACAAATACAAACTGTTAAATCTTTTTTTAAGGAAAAGGGTTATGCGTTTTTCCCAATTTCCGCACCCATAGCGGAGGGAACAGATGAGCTTATAAACTTTGTTGCCGCCGAGCTTCAAAAGCTGCCCCCCTTAAAGCGGTATGAGGCGGAGCCGAAACCGAAAGAGGACTATACCACTCCTAAAGACCGCACATTTAGTATTCGTGTTTGTGAGGGTGTTTATATAGTAGAAAACGCACCGTGGCTACTAAGTATTATGAACGATATAAACCCAGAAGACTATGAGTCTCTTCAATACTTCGAGCGTGTGCTTCGTTCCTCCGGCATTATAGACGCTCTCAGAAAAAGCGGTATAAAAGAGGGCGATAGTGTGAGCGTTTACGATGTTGAGTTTGATTATGTGGAGTAATTTGTATGGATGATATTAAGCTTTTAAGCACATCTACCCTTGCCTTTGTGGGCGATGCCGTATATAGCCTGCTTGTAAGAACATATCTTGCAAGCAAAAACAGACCTTCCGGCACACTTCACGATATGGCGGTAGAGTTTGTTAAGGCGCCCTCACAGGCAAAAGCGATGAAGAAAATAGAGTCCTTTCTTTCTGAAGAAGAAATTGCAATATTTAAGCGTGGCAGAAACCTGCACACCTCCAACACACCGAAATCTTCAAGCAATGCCGATTATCACACGGCAACGGGACTTGAATGCCTTTTTGGCTTTCTTCACCTTTCGGGCAATAGTAAAAGAATAGAAGAGCTTTTTAGCATTATAATAAAAGACGCATAGCAATGCGGTCTGCCTACTTAGGCAGACCGCATTTGTTTTATCTTTTGTTATTCTTCTATATCAACTTTAGCTGTTTTCTTCTTTTTGTAGATAAGGAACGCCGCACCGCCGCCGATAATAACTACTGCCGCCACGCTTGCAAGCACGATGATCAAAGTCTTATTTGTGCCTTTAGACACGGTAGCCACATTATCGTCACCGATTACCTCTATAACATTTCCCTCGTCATCAAAAACAACTTCGCCGCCGGTGTAATCGCCCGAGCCCTCGCCGGTAACCTCAGCAGTTTCACTTAAAGCTTTCTTTTCACCCGTGGTGCTTACACTTTCTTCTGAGGCGTTATTACTTTCTTTGTCCTCTGATTTTGCCTGTGAAGAAGTATCGGCATCACTGCCGGCAACAGTAACCGCTCCGTTTTCTACAATAAACTCAACATTGTTTTCGTCAATGTTAAAAACATCGTCCTTGTTATAGGAAACGGTTATGTCGTGTTTCCCTGCCCTTGCAGTTTTTGCCACACTGAAAGTAAGGGTGGCATACTCGCCGTCTTTAGTATAATTTGCACCGGCATACCAATTAAGCGTAACAGGAGATTTAAGGCTTTGCGGTGCTTGAGTTGTTCCCCCAAGTGTGCTGCCATAGGTTACTTTTTCAAGGGTTAAATCACTGTCAAAGGCGACCTCAAGCTTCGCCGAAGCAATTCCGGGGTTGTTCTTTATCGATATTTTAACCTCTGCTTTTGCGCCTGCATCTGCAGAAACAGACGAAACCGCAAATGTAGGATTGCCGGCAGCAAACACGCTACACGGCAAAACAAATGCCGAAAACAGTAAAACGGCTGTTAAAACAGAAACTATTCTTTTCATATAAATATCCCTCCATTAAACTATTGCAACTTATATTATAATCACTTTCGAATATATATTCAAGTAAAACATTTTTCCTGTCTTGACATTGCCTATAAAAAGCAATATTATTACATTATTAAGGTATGCGGAGGAAATTATGTATAAATATGAAACCCATTTGCACACCTCGCCGGTAAGCGCCTGCGCTAAAGCGGATGTCCGGCAGTCTCTTACATTTTATAAAAATCTTGGCTATGACGGCGTTTTTATAACCAACCATTTTTTAGACGGCAACATCAACATCGATTATTACACACCGTACAAAGACAAAATTGAGTTTTTCTTTTCAGACTATGAGAAAGCTCTGCAAATAGGCAAAGAAATCGGAATAAAGGTTTTTTGCGGCGTGGAAATATCACACGGCGGCACCGATTTTTTAGTTTACGGCCTTGATAAAAAGTGGTTCCTTAAACACCATGAGATTATGAAAATGAGGAAGTCGGCAGAGCTGTCTTTCCTTTCCGATAACGGTGCTTTGATAATACAAGCTCATCCGTTCAGAGAGGCAGGTTATATAGACCATATAAGGCTGTACCCTCGGCGTATACACGGTGCCGAAGTGATAAATGCCAACCGCACCGATTTTGAAAACGAGATGGCGGAGCTTTATGCCCAAAAATATAATCTTATTAGATTTGCCGGCTCTGATAATCATATAGGGGAAAAACAAAAAAGAATTGCCGGAATGGAAAGCAAAAAACCGCTTAAAAGCGAATCGGACTTTATATCTAAGCTTAAAAAAGGACAACTTAAAATCTTTTCATATACACTTGAATAGAGCAAGCGAAAACCGCCCTTTCGGGCGGTTTTTTGCATTTATCCTATGAACATCTGAGTCCAATAGTTACCGTTTGCCACATACCCTACACCGATTTGAGTATAGGATGAGTTTAGGATGTTTGCCCTGTGACCGCTTGAGTTCATCCAACCGTCAACAACAGCTTGCGGTGTTCTGTAACCGTAGGCAATATTCTCGCCTGCCGTGCGGTAGGTAATTCCAAAGGACTTCATCATCTCGAAAGGAGAACCGTAGGTGGGGCTTGTGTGCGAGAAGTAATGCCTATCCACCATATCCTGAGATTTATACCGTGCAACACGGCAAAGCTCCCAGTTTTTAGTTAAGGCCTTAAGCCCGTTTTGCACACGAATCTCATTTACCAAGCGGATAACTTCATCCTCGTAGTTTGAAACGGTTATATCTTTACCCGGAATGTTTAGCTTGTCGCCGGGATAAATCAAATCAGGGTTTTTAATTTGCGGATTGGCAGCGATAATTTCGCTGATACCGATTTCATATTTAACGGCGATTTTCCACATACTATCGCCCTTTACAACCGTGTGTGTAGAATTTTCGGCGGTTACAGCCGAAGCAGGAATTGCCACAAGAGTAAAAATCATTGCCGCAACAAACACAGATATAATTTTTTTCATATTGTACCTCCAAAAAACAGCGACCCCGTCAAAACAGGGCCGCTTAAGTATACTTTATAAATCGTAGTCTTGCTAATTAAAATCAACAGCCCCAACCAAACAGCGAACAAAGAAGTTGCCATATTGAGTTGCAGTTAAAATTGAAATTACACATATACTTACCTCCTAATAAGTATTCGTCTCTCGAGGACAAGTATATTATAGCAAGTATAAACTAATTTTTCAAATGTAATGATTTCCAATTAAAATGCGAATATATTCAAAAAAATCACCATATTCTTACGCCGTCAATATGAATAAATCTTAAAGTATAATATGTATAAGAGGCAAGCGGACGGTCTAATGCGTCATAGGTGTGTGCGCAAACTAAAATCATAGGGCTTATCTGAGTAATCACAGGCGAGTGATAAAAATCGCCTCTGCTATCGCCTAATTGTACAATGTCACCGGGCTGAGCCTCGCCGCCCTCCACTATATGTGCATAAGGACCTACCGAGCGATTGTTTATTAAAAAATCATATAAATACTCTACGCCCGTCCAAGAAGCGGTCCGGTCCGAAGCCGAGCGGTAAAACCAGCCTGTAACGGGCGTGGTATTCATAACCTTTGCTCCGGCATAAATGCATTGTGAAGCAAAGTTGGTGCAGTCACCGCCCAAACCCTCAAAATTGTAAAAAGCCGGATTTCTCGAAAGCGCCCACCGCCTTGCGTAGCTTACGGCGTCCGCCCTGTTATAAACGATATCCCTCATCATAATCCCCCCTTTTTATGGTATGAATAGAAACTAAAAAATACAACAGCACAAAGCGGAGCCGCTTACACGACTCCGCCTTAATTCCTTCTTCTTTAGTAAACCGCTTTTTTCACATCCGTTTTTCCGATAAAGTAAACTCGTTAGTCAAGTCCATTTCGGACATGTCAGACTCTTTGCATATTGTCAGGTCATACCATGGTTTTTTAAGTGTCATTTTGGCCTCCGTGATTTTTAAGTCGGGTATAAGCTATTTCCAAAAGCACTATATTCAACGCGGCGAAAACCGCAATATATACCGGCATGATCCAAATGCCTGTATTTTGTTGAATAAGCCCGAATACCGTGGGCATCAAAGTGGCTCCGATATATGCGCAAGCCATTTGAAGTCCTATAACCGGAGCACTGTATTTCAACCCGAAATTCGCCGGCGCCATATGCTGAACCGCCGGGTAGATCGGTCCCATTCCGGTACCGATTATGAGGAAGCCTATAGCTGCGACTATATATTCTTCTAATGGAAGTATCACAAGAATTATCCCTGTGAATTCTACAGCTATTCCGATCCTGATCATTTTCCTGTCGCCGAGCTTATTGGATACAAATCCGGCAATCAGCCGTCCGAGCATTAGCCCTCCGAATATCAGTGATCCGAAAGCGGCGATAAGTTCGTCGCTAATCCCTTCCTTCGTACCCGCAAAATAACTTGATGTCCATAAAAAACATGTTGCTTCGCCGGCACAGTAGGAGAAAAAAGCAATAAGCGTAAGGATGACTCCCGGGACCTTCAGCGCCTCTTTTATCGTCGCCGTTTTTTCTTTCAGTTCATCGTCCTTTTTCTTGCTGACCTTCCACGCCGGCAAAGTCAGGATGCAAACGGCAAGGATCGTAATCTGCAGATATGCAGTCCAGCGGTAGCCTTGATTCCACTTTGCGTATTTAAGCGCAAGCGCCATAATATTAGGGCTGATGATCGCACCAAGACCGTAAAAGCAATGCAGAAAGTTCATCACGCGCGAGGAGTAGTAGTTTGCGACATACTGATTCAGCGATGCATCAATCGACCCCGCACCCAGGCCGTAAGGAACGGCGAAGAGAAACAGCATCCAGTAGGAGCCGGAAAAGGAAAAGCCCATAAGTCCTATGACCGTCAGCGTGATGGAAACGATCACGATCCACTTCGTTTCTATCTTCTTTATGAGAGTCGGACTTGCGAGCGAAGATATGATCGTCATCAGGCATATAGTCATGGAAACATATCCGGCAAAAGACGATGGGACAACGAAAGACATCTGCATCGTTGGCCATGCGGAGCCGAGGAGAGAATCGGGTAATCCGAGACTTATGAATGATAAATATATGATCGCAATAAGTAAAGAAGCCATAAATAAAAATCTCCTGCGTACTATCTATGCCATTCTTTTTTCAGAATGGCGTACTGATATGTGTTTTCGTAATTTCTTGTGCCGCTTCCTCGGCATTACCGGACAGAGAATAAAAACCCACTAATCTTTTAATATTGCCTCCTGTTAATACCGCTTTTTTCAGTTCGTTTGCCTAATTATACCTAAAAGACATAAATAATTCAAGAGAGCAACACACATCGATGTAATGCTCTCTTTTATCTGTCCTCTAATCTTGACAAGTTTCGCTTTGCTGTGTAGCACCCAGATAATTTCAAAAACTTTAAAAATCTTTATGACAATTTTCATGCAAAAACTTAATAATCTCGCCGTTGTCCCTATCCTCATAATAAGCAATCAGCAAGCGTTTGAATCTGGGAACATCCTTTTCGGAAATAACAAGCATTCCTGCGCCGTTTGAAATCAAATAGTGATTGCCGAATATCACGGCAGCGCGCTTGTTGCCGTCATTGAATATTTGAGTTTTCATTGTGTAAAGGCAAAGTTTTATTGCTATTTCTACGGTATCGAAACCGCTATTTACAATTTTATCAATTTGCTCTTTAACGACATTTTCAATCGGCAGAGGCGGTATATATGAAGTGCCGCCGATTGTTACCGGCACCCCCCGTATTCTGCCGCCTTCGGCAAAAAAGCCCTCGTTTACAAGTTTGGCTATGTGGCACAAAAGATAATAATTTGATGTGCTTGCCACAACGTCTTTATCGGTTATAAACTCCCACGCATGTTTAAGATTAAGTATTTTTTGAACGTCATTTGCCGTCACGCCGGTGATTTTACCGTTCTCTAAAATATTCTCTGTCTGTGGAAATGAGGTTGCAACACCCTCCAAAACCGCCTGCGAATAAATATTATATTTCATATTTGCTCGAGCAAACTCAATATTTGAAAGCATGCGCTCTGAGAGCTCACCCTCGACATAGCCAAGCGAGAGCAATTCTCTATCCACTGCACGGATAGCTTTTCTTAGTTCTCTGCTATCGCGTGACATTTTGAGAAGCATCCCGTACAACTCATCAGAGTAAATATCTACATATTTAGAGGTAAGTTTTGATGCCACTCTTTTGCGCATATAAAGGTATTTTTTATCGCCACGCTCTTCAACCTGAGGTGTACCCTCGTACGGAATAAGATTTAGGCGGGCGCTAAGTTCTGCCTTTTGGCGCAAAAGCTCTTGTATCCCGGAAAAATTATTTTTCACAGTATCCACTCCTTATGGAGAACTTTTCTAAACATATTATAATATATTGTTCTCCAAAAATCAAGATTTATTCTACGCCCCTCATAATTTTGGTTCCGAGCCAAATAAACAAAATCATTGTGCCAATCAAAACGATAACGGCAACAGAAATACTCCATAGCCCTATAAGTGCACTAAGTGCAGGCGAAAGAGAAACCAGTGCTAC
>JAFXNY010000101.1 GCA_017529165.1 Clostridia bacterium | reverse complement strand
GCGCATTTAGATGAAAAATACATAGAGCAGTACGGAAAGTATAAAGCAAAAATTGATTTGTCTTTGTTAGAAGAAACCGATAGAAAAGACGGAAAGCTTGTTTTAGTAACTGCGATTACGCCTACCCCTGCCGGCGAGGGGAAAACTACAACAACCATAGGCTTGGCGGATGGATTAAGGCGAATAGGCAAAGATGTTACCGTAGCGCTTCGTGAGCCTTCGTTAGGCCCTGTGTTCGGTGTTAAGGGCGGAGCCGCCGGCGGCGGATATGCGCAGGTAGTGCCTATGGAAGACATAAATCTTCATTTTACAGGTGATTTTCATGCAATAGGTGCGGCAAATAATTTGCTTGCCGCTATGCTTGATAATCATATTCATCAGGGCAATGCACTCGGTATTGACACAAGAAAAATCACATGGAAACGCTGTGTTGATATGAACGATAGGCAGTTGCGTTTCGTTGTGGACGGCCTTGGCGGTAAGGTAAACGGCGTGCCGAGGGAAGACGGCTTTGATATAACCGTTGCAAGCGAGATTATGGCGGTTTTGTGCCTTTCTACTTCTATAAACGACCTTAAACGCCGGCTTTCAAATATAATAGTTGGTTATACATTTGACGATAAGCCCGTAACTTGTGGCGACCTTAAAGCCGCAGGCGCTATGACGGCGCTTCTTAAGGATGCACTCAAGCCTAACCTTGTTCAAACCCTTGAGGGAACGCCGGCGTTTGTTCACGGTGGACCGTTTGCCAATATTGCACACGGTTGCAATTCTGTAATGGCGACCAAAATGGCTCTTAAAATGGGCGATTATACCATTACGGAAGCCGGCTTCGGCGCAGATTTAGGCGCTGAAAAGTTTCTTGATATAAAGTGCAGAAAAGCAGGTCTCGTTCCGGATGCGGTAGTAGTTGTGGCAACCGTTCGTGCTCTTAAAATGCACGGGGGACTTGCCAAAAACGAGCTTAACACCGAAGACCTTTCGGCGCTCGAAAAAGGGATACCAAACCTGCTTCGCCATGTATCTAATATTAAAAATGTATATAAACTACCTTGTGTTGTTGCTGTAAACCGTTTCCCAACCGATACCGATAACGAAATCAAGTTTATTATAAATAAGTGCAGAGAATTAGGCGTTAATACTGTTTTGTCAACTGTTTGGGCGGACGGCGGCAAGGGCGGAGAAGACATGGCCCGTGAAGTAGTACGCTTGTGCGAAGAAGAAAAAGGCAACTTCACATATTCTTATGAAGATAATCTGTCAATTAGTAAAAAGATAGAGTCGGTTGTCAAGAAAATCTATGGCGGAGACGGTGTAGATTTTACGGCAAGCGCCGCAAAAGAGATAGAAAAACTCGAAAAATTAGGTTTTGGAGACTTTCCTGTTTGCATTGCCAAAACACAGTATAGCTTTTCGGATAATCCGTCTCTGCTCGGTGCTCCTGAGGGCTTTAGGGTAACGGTGAGAAATGTTAAAGTATCTGCCGGTGCAGAGTTTATAGTGGTGCTTACAGGGGATATTATGACTATGCCGGGACTGCCTAAATCTCCTGCCGCCGAGCGAATTGATGTTGATAAAAACGGAAAGATTACGGGACTGTTTTAATATGAGCAGAGTTTTATTGGGGTTAAGCCCTAAAAGAGTATTCCAAATCTTTGAGGATATTTGCAGTATCCCTCACGGCTCTGGCAACACAAAGCAGATTAGCGATTATTGTGTTAACTTTGCGAAAAAACTCGGTCTTCATGTTTTAAGCGATGAGCTTAATAATGTGATAATTAAAAAGCCGGCGTCTATTGGCTATGAAAGCCACGAACCTGTAGTACTTCAAGGACATCTTGATATGGTTTGCGAAAAGGAAGCCGACTGTGATTTTGATTTTACTAAGGATGCTATTAAGATTAAAGTATCAGGCGATTATGTTTCGGCTAGTGGTACCACGCTTGGTGGGGATGACGGCATTGCCGTAGCCATTATACTTGCAATTTTAGAGGATGATACAATTAAATCTCCTCCTATTGAAGCAATATTCACGACCGATGAGGAAACCGGTATGTACGGTGCAGCAGGGCTTGATACTTCTTCTGTTACCGCAAAGCGGTTTATAAATATAGACTCCGAGGATGAGGGTGTATTTACCGTAGGCTGTGCCGGAGGAGCAAGGGTAGATATTTCTTTGCCTTTAGAAAGCGAAACCTACAGTGGCAAAGCATATAAAGTTGAAATCTCCGGGCTTATCGGCGGTCATTCCGGTACCGAGATAAACAAAGGCAGGCTTAATGCAAATAAGGTACTTGCCGGTTTTTTGAAAAAACTCGGAAAAGGTACTCTTATATCCGAAATATCGGGTGGCAGTAAGGATAATGCTATACCGGTAAACGCCTCTTGCGTTGTTTGCAGTAATGCTGATATCTTTAAGCTGGCAAGTGAATATGAGAATGAGAATTGCTCTTATGAGGACAATAATCTTAAAATAACCGTTAATAGTGTAAAAAGCGAAACTGCTTTTAGCAGAAAGGCATCAAAACAAATAATTGAGATTTTATCCGAACTTCCAAGCGGTGTTATATCTATGAGCCGTGATATAGAGGGTCTGGTGGAAACCTCGCTTAACCTCGGCATTATGAGAATAACAGATAAAGCCTTTCATATTTCGCTTTCTGTACGAAGTTCAAAATCGGCAGAGAAGAGAAAGCTTATAAAAAGGCTTGAAGAAATATCAAAAAAGTATAATGCTAATTTTTCTCCTTACGGTGATTATCCGGCTTGGGGGTACAGAAAAAACTCTCCGCTTCGTGATAAAATGATAGAAGTTTTCAAATATATGTACGGCAGTCAGCCGAAGATAGAGGTTATACACGCAGGGCTTGAGTGTGGTCTTTTTGCTGAAAAAATAAAGGATATTGATGCGGTATCTATAGGTCCTGATTTGTTTGATATTCACACTCCGAGAGAGAGACTTTCGATTTCCTCAGTAGAGAGAACATATAATTATATTTGTAATGTTTTGGAGGCACTTTAATGATTGCTGAACGAATTCAAACGATAAGAAAAGCTTTACCGGAAAACTCGGCAGCACTTGTAACAAATGAGGCTGATTGTTATTATTTGTCCGGTTTTAATAAAAGCGAGGGTATGGT
>JAFXNY010000100.1 GCA_017529165.1 Clostridia bacterium | reverse complement strand
TCTTTGAGGCGGGAATACGCTCGGGCGGGATAGGCGAGCATATTGCTTCAAGATTGCTCGAACTTAGATATCAGGGTAAGTATCAACTTAACGCTATTGACGGTTGCTTTGTCCCACATCAGACGGTCGCACAGGCACTAAAAGAATATGGGCTTGATACTGAAGCGATAGTTCGATATATGGAGTGATTTATGAGTAATAAAGAACGCATTGATTGTGCACTTGTAAGCCAAGGACTAATAGAAAGCCGTGAGAAAGCAAAAGCAATTATTATGTCAGGAATTGTTTTTGTAAATAATCAAAAATGTGATAAGGCTGGCTTTACTGTTAATAGCGATGATAAAATAGAAATAAGGGGAGAACGGCTTAAATATGTGAGCCGTGGGGGACTCAAGCTTGAAAAGGCAATTCAGTCTTTTGATATAAATCTCGGCGGTCTTATATGTGCCGATATCGGTGCTTCTACCGGTGGCTTTACAGATTGTATGCTCCAAAACGGGGCGAAAAAAGTTTATGCAGTTGATGTTGGATACGGTCAACTTGCTTGGAAGCTTCGTACAGACAATCGGGTTATTAACCTTGAGCGTACCAATTTCAGATATGTAACAAGTGAGCAAATACCTGAAAGTCTTGATTTTGCTTCGGTTGATGTTTCTTTTATATCGCTATCGCTTATACTGCCGGTGCTATACAATTTGCTATCATCAGACGGCAGGGCGGTATGCCTCATTAAACCGCAATTTGAAGCTGGCAAGGAAAATGTAGGCAAAAAAGGCGTTGTGCGTGATAAAAATGTCCACATTTCTGTTATTGAGAAAATTACTGATATTGCAAAAAAATACGGATATTCTTGTTTAGCTCTTGACTTTTCGCCCATAAAAGGACCTGAAGGCAATATTGAATATCTGTGCTATTTACAAAAAAGTGAGCATCCGTGCATTGTCACGGATTTAACGGCGGAAGCTGTTGTCTCGGCTTCATATAAAGCATTAAAGGAGGGTAAGGAATGAAAGCGGCAATACTTCCAAATCTTGATAAATGGGGCTCGAAAGATCTGGTTGAAAAGCTTGGCGTTTTTCTTAAAAGCTGTGGTATAGAACCGTATTTGCCCGATAGTATTTGTTGCTCGGGTTATATGACCTTACCCGAAGATGCACTGTTTAGAGAATGTGATGTTGTTATCACAATTGGCGGTGACGGAACGATTATCCGCTTTGCAAAAAGAGCTGCCGAATGTGAAAAACCTATTTTGGGTATAAACGCCGGCAGAATGGGATATCTCGCTAATATAGAACAGGATGAATACAGATTGCTTGAAAAGCTTTCAAGCGGTGAATATACTGTTGAAAATCGTATGATGCTCGAGGTTGAAGTAAGAGATTCGGGAAATACCGTAAGCGTTTTTTATGCACTCAATGATGCGGTTATCACAGGCGGTTTTATTTCAAGAATTATTGATATTTCCGCTAATGTTGAAGGGGATAATATAATATACCGTGCGGATGGTTTGGTTATAGCTACACCTACTGGCTCGACTGCATATTCAATGTCTGCCGGCGGCCCTATTATAGACCCCAAAATGGACTGTATTTGTATTACTCCGATATGTTCTTATACACCGGCTTCAAAACCGGTAATTGTAGGTGCAGAACAAAGAATTACTTTTAATGCAACCTCACGCAAAAGAATTGATATCTATCTTACTATTGACGGTCGCAAGGCCGCAAATATAAAGCCGCAAACTGAAATTATTATACGAAAAGCTGAAAGATGTGTTAAGCTTATACGCATAAACGAACGGTCTTTTTATAAGACACTATCAATTAAGTTCTTTGAACAAGGAGGCGTAATTCGTGAAAGAAAACAGGCTGGAAAAGATACTGCAAATAATAAATGATAATGTTATATTAACGCAAGATGATTTGCAAAATGCGTTATTAAGTGAAGGCTTTAAGGTTACACAGTCAACTATATCACGGGATATTAAAAGACTGCGTCTTGTAAAAGGTCACGATGCTGACGGCAATTACCGATATATCAGCGCTGTAAAGACGGGTGATTTAAGTAAAGATATTTCACGCTATCGTGAAATGTTTGCAAAATCTGCAATAAGTGTTGAATACGCTTTGAATGATATAGTTATTAAGTGCTATGATGGTATGGCTTCAAGCGCCTGTGTTGCTGTTGATACAGTCTTTGGCGGCAGAATGCTTGGTACTATCGCCGGCGATAATACGATTTTTGTAATCACAAAAAGTGTTGATGATGCAGAAAAACTCGCTAATGAGTTAAAATCTTTTCTTAAAGGTACTACAAATGCTTAAATCTTTGCATATTGAAAACATAGCAGTTATAGAGCAAACAGATATTGATTTTTTATCTGGATTTAATGTGCTGACAGGCGAGACCGGTGCCGGTAAATCTATAGTTATTGATGCTATAAATGTTGTTTTGGGTGAGCGCACTTCAAAAGAGATTATCCGTACCGGATGCGATTACGCTTGCGTTTCAGCATTGTTTTGTGATTTATCCGATATTTCAATTAAGCTACTTGAAGAAAACGGTTATAGCGCTGACGAAGACGGTAATCTGCTTGTTGTCCGCAAGCTTACTCATACAGACAGTATGGTGAAAATTAACGGACAAGCCGCAACCGTAGGCATTTTGAAAGCTATAGGCAGGTCGCTTGTCAATATTCACGGACAGCACGATAATCAGGCGTTGTTAAGACCAGAAAACCACTATGTTTATATAGACCGTCTTGCCGATAACAAAGCACTCATCGATGATTACTATAAAGAGTTTCGCCACCTTAATGATGTCAGAAAAGTGTTGGCAGGCTATGAAACGGATGAGGCTAAAAAACAGCGTGATATTAGTCTGCTTGAATATGAGATTAAAGAGTTAACCGACGCAGAACTTAAACCGGGC
>JAFXNY010000099.1 GCA_017529165.1 Clostridia bacterium | reverse complement strand
ATATCTTCGTGCCGACCAGTTACATGGGCGTGAATTCGCGCTTCAACTTCGAGGGCGGCTATGAGAACGACACCAAGGCAAAGAAAAATGATATAATATGAGCCAATGAGCAAAGGCGTTCATTTTAAGGCAGATTTTCTGCCCTGAAATGAACGCTTTTTTATTTTATTTTTTTGAAGGTGAAAAGAAATGAAACGAGAAGGCGAAGTAAGAATACCGTCCGGCTGTGCTATTGCGGCGGTAATATCAAAATCGGGCGAGCGTTTTACGGCTGAAAAGATTATAGACGCTATGAAACCTATGCACGATCGTTCAAACGGACTTGGCGGCGGCTTTGCAGGCTACGGCATTTACCCCGAATATAAAGATTTATATGCTTTTCATATGTTCTTTGACAGCAGATCTACAAGAAAGGACTGCGAGGCATTTTTAAAGGAGCATTTTGAAATTGTAAAAAGCGAGATAATACCGACCCGCAAAATGCCGGAAATTACCGACGAGCCGATTATATGGCGATATTTCCTTACTCCGCTTCGCTCGGTGCTTGAAAGTTTGCAACTTGATGAAAAAGAGTTTGTAGCTCGCACGGTTACGAAAATCAATACCGAAACGGTGGGCGCCTATGTATTTTCAAGCGGTAAAGATATGGGTACTTTTAAGGCGGTAGGTTTCCCCGAAGATGTAGGAGTGTTTTATAAACTCGACGAATATGAGGGATACAGTTGGACAGCGCACGGCAGGTATCCTACTAACACTCCCGGCTGGTGGGGCGGTGCTCATCCGTTCGCACTCCTTAATTATTCGGTAGTGCATAACGGCGAGATTTCGTCTTACGATGCAAACCGCCGATTTATAGAAATGTTCGGTTATAAATGCAATCTTCAAACCGATACCGAGGTTATTACATATATACTTGACTACCTTTTGCGCCGACATGGTCTGACACTTAGCGAGGCGGCAAGCGTAATAGCCGCGCCGTTTTGGAGCACCATACAAAATAAGACCGATAAATATGACAAGCAAAAACACGAATATCTGCGAACGCTTTTCCCGAGTCTGCTTGTAACCGGACCGTTTTCGATAGTTTTAGGTTTTTCCGGCGGACTTATGGCGCTTAACGACCGGCTGAAACTTCGTTCTATGGTAGTGGGCGAAAAGGGCGATAAGGTATTTATCGGCAGCGAAGAAGCCGCTATCCGCACAATGGAGCCGAACCTCGAAAAAATCTATGCTCCCGCCGGAGGCGAACCGGTGATAGTTAAAGTGAAAGAAGGGAAATTTTAATGGCAGTTGATTTCATATATCCCGAATTTGAGGTTGAAAGAAACAAAGACCGCTGTATCGCCTGCCGCGTTTGCGAGCGGCAATGCGCTAATGAAGTGCATTACTTTAGCGACGAATACGGTATGATGTTATCAGACGAGTCAAAATGCGTAAACTGTCAGCGGTGCGTATCGCTTTGCCCAACGCGCGCGCTTAAAATCGTAAAGAGCAACTGTCGACTAAGAGAGAACGCCAACTGGCAGGATGATACCATAAAAGAAATATATAAACAGGCGTCAAGCGGCGGCGTTCTGCTTTCTTCAATGGGCAATCCTAAACCGTTGCCTGTATATTGGGACAAAATCCTTATTAACGCCTCACAGGTTACAAACCCACCTATTGACCCTTTGCGCGAGCCAATGGAAACCAAAGTGTTTTTAGGCAAAAAGCCGACCGAGATAAAGCGGCTTAAAAACGGAAAAATCAAATGCGAACTTCCGCCGCAGATAGAACTTTCAATGCCTATAATGTTCTCGGCTATGAGCTACGGCTCTATTAGCTATAACGCTCACGCTTCTTTGGCGCGCGCCGCAAAGGAACTCGGAATTTTTTATAACACCGGTGAGGGCGGTTTGCATGAGGACTTCTATGTTTACGGCGAAAATACAATCGTTCAGGTAGCTTCGGGGCGGTTTGGTGTTCACGAAGATTACTTACAAGCCGGCGCGGCTATTGAAATCAAAATGGGACAAGGCGCAAAGCCGGGTATAGGCGGTCATCTGCCGGGCGCTAAAATCGTAGGCGACGTATCGAGAACGCGTATGATACCCGAGGGCTCGGATGCCATATCCCCCGCGCCCCACCACGATATATATTCAATAGAAGATTTGCGGCAACTCGTTTTCTCGCTTAAAGAGGCAACAGAATACAAAAAGCCGATAATCGTAAAGGTTGCGGCGGTGCATAATATAGCGGCAATCGCCAGCGGCATAGCGCGAAGCGGCGCCGATATAATCGCTATTGACGGGTTCCGTGGCGGCACGGGCGCAGCGCCTACAAGAATCCGCGATAATGTGGGAATACCAATTGAACTCGCCCTCGCGGCGGTTGATACCCGTCTTCGCGAGGAGGGTATCAGAAATAACGTATCGCTCGTAGTAGGCGGATCTATCCGAAGTGCGGCGGATGTTGTAAAAGCGGTGGCTTTAGGGGCTGACGCTTGCTATATTGCAACTGCGGCACTTTTAGCCCTCGGCTGTCACCTTTGCCGTACTTGCCAAAGCGGCAAGTGTAATTGGGGAATCGCAACCCAACGCCCCGATCTTGTAAAACGACTTAACCCGGATATCGGAAGTGCACGACTTGTCAATCTGCTTACGGCGTGGAAACACGAAATAATGGAGATTATGGGCGGTATGGGTATTAACTCAATAGAGGCGCTCCGCGGCAACCGGCTTATGCTTCGCGGAGTAGGACTAACAGAGAAAGAACTCGAGATACTCGGTATCTCTCATGCGGGGGAATAAATATGAAACGAGTATACGTTAACGAAGAGTGGTGCCTCGGCTGCCACTTGTGCGAATATAATTGCGCTTTTGCCAATTCGGGACTTCGCGATATGGCTTTTGTGCTGGGCGGCAAAAAGATTTTCCCGCGCATACATATTGAGGGTGACGATAAAATATCCTTTGCCGTTTCCTGCCGACACTGCACTGACCCTATCTGCGTTAAAAGTTGCATAGCGGGGGCAATCTCTAAGGTTAACGGCGTTGTAAAAATAGATAGAACTAAATGCGTCGGTTGCCTTACTTGTGTGCTGGTTTGTCCCTACGGTGCTCTGGCGCCTGCGGAGGACGGTATTATGCAGAAGTGTGAACTGTGTCTTGAAAACTCCTGCGGCGCGCCCGCCTGCGTTGCGGGTTGCCCCAACAAAGCGATAGTTTTCGAGGAAAGGGGCGATGAGAAGTGAAAAAGTATGTGATTATCGGCAACGGCACCGCCGCTGTCGGTTGTATTGAGGGAATACGCTCTGTTGATAAAACAGGCGAGATCACCGTAATATCCGAAGAAACTCACCATGTTTACAGCCGACCGCTTATTTCCTATTATCTCGAAAACAAAACCGATTTAGAACATATGAAATACCGTGGTGATGATTTTTACAGCCAAAACGGTTGCAAAGTAATTTACGGTAAAAGGGCGGTTAAAATCGATAAAACGAGCATTACGCTTGATGATAAAACCGTATTAAAGTGCGACGAAATCTGCGTTGCCACCGGTTCTTCGCCGTTTGTCCCGCCGATTGCGGGGCTTGATACGGTAGAAAAGAAATACAGGTTTATGACACTTGACGATGCGCTCGCTCTCGAAAAGGTTTTAAGTAAGGATGCCCGCGTGCTGATTGTCGGCGCGGGTCTTATTGGTCTTAAATGTGCCGAAGGTATCCGCGACCGCGTATGTAGCATCACAGTATGCGATTTGGCTGACTGCGTGCTTTCGAGCATACTTGATAACGACTGCGCCGGCGTTGTTCAAAAGCATTTAGAGGAAAACGGAATTGAGTTTATGCTCGGCGATACGGCCGATTATTTTGAGGGCAATTCCGCCTTTATGAAAAGCGGAAAACAAGTTGACTTTGATATTCTCGTAATGGCTGTGGGCGTTCGCCCTAATACCGAACTTGTAAAAGCCGCAGATGGCGAAGTTAACCGCGGTATTATCGTTAACAGTAAAATGGAAACAAGCCTTCCACATATATACGCCGCAGGCGATTGCAGTGAGGGGTTTGACTCTTCAATCGATGCAAACCGTGTTCTCGCAATACTCCCAAACGCCTATATCGGGGGCCATACCGCCGGCGTAAATATGGCTGGAGGCGACGCCTCTTTTGACAATGCGATACCTATGAACTCAATCGGCTTTTTCGGGCTCCATATTATGAGTGCCGGTTCATACACAGGCAATATGACAGAGGAAAAGAGCGATGGTACGCTAAAACGCTTTTTTGTAAAAGGCGGGAAACTTAAAGGGTTTATTCTGATTGGTGCGACAGAACGTGCGGGAATATATACCGCGCTTATCCGCGATAAAACACCCCTTAAAACTATCGATTTTGACCTTACAAAGAAAGTTGCATCCAATTTGATCTTCTCTAAAAAAATTCGTAGAAAAAAGTTCGGAGGTGTAGTATAATATGGTTGTCGATGCAAAAAACCTCGGATATAAAGAAATAAACGATGCTTTGCGCTCGGGCGAAAAAGAGTATATAGTAAACGGCGTTTTAGGTCAACGCTTTATCGCCGCGGGTATGGCAAATAAGAATATCGCTGTAACCGGCACGCCAGGCAATGCGCTCGGCGCATACCTTAACGGCGCAAAGGTCATTGTAAAAGGCAATGCGCAGGATGCCGTTGGCGATACTATGAACAGCGGTGAAATTATTGTTCATGGAAACGCCGGCGATACGGTAGGTTACGCTATGCGCGGCGGAAGTATATATATTAAAGGTGACGCAGGATACCGCGCTGGAATACATATGAAGGCATATAAGGAAAAAGTACCGGTTATGGTAATAGGCGGTAGAGCCGGAAGCTTTTTAGGCGAATACCAAGCAGGCGGCGTTATCGTGGTTTTAGGACTGACCGAAGGCGGAAAAAGTATTGTAGGCAATTTTCCCTGTACCGGTATGCACGGCGGAAAAATTATACTGCGCGGCGACTGTAAAAATATCGTTTTCCCGAAACAGGTAACTGCTAAACCGGCAGACAAGGAAGACTTTGCAGAAATAGAGAAATATGTAACCGAGTATTGCAAGCTGTTCGGTGGCAATAAAAAGGAAATACTGTCTTCACCCTTTACCATAGTAACGCCGGACAGTAAAAACCCGTATAAACAGTTGTATGTTGCAAATTAGAGAAAGTGAGTGGATTTTGTGAATTACTCAAAAGACGAAGTTATGCAGTATGTTACGGAGGAGGATGTTAAGTTCATCCGCCTGGCCTTTTGCGATGTGTTCGGCAAGCAGAAGAACATATCCATTATGCCGGACGAATTGCCGCGTGCTTTTAGTCAGGGAATAGCGTTTGACGCCTCCGCCATAGCAGGTTTCGGCGACGAGGCGCATTCCGATTTATTTCTTCACCCCGAGCCCGAAACGCTAACATGGCTTCCGTGGCGACCGGAGCATGGCAAGGTTGTGCGTATGTTCTGCTCTATCACTTATCCTGACGGCTCTCCCTTTGAATATGACACAAGGGGGCTTCTTAAAAAAGCCGTGGCGGATGCCGAAGACGCCGGATATACTTTCTATTTCGGCTCCGAGCAGGAATTTTATCTTATGGAGCTCGACGAAAAGAATAATCCCACCAAGATCCCTTATGATAACGCCGGATATATGGATATAGCGCCCGAGGACAAGGGCGAAAATGTCCGCCGCGAAATATGCCTGACTCTTGAACAAATGGGTATAATGCCTGAAAGTTCACACCACGAGGAAGGACCGGGGCAAAACGAGATTGATTTTCGTTTCTCCGATGCGCTTACCGCCGCAGACAATGTAATGACCTTTCAAACGGTTGTAAAAACCGTTGCCCGCAGAAACGGCCTTTTTGCGGACTTTTCACCGAAACCGCTTCCTGACACCGCCGGTAACGGTTTTCATATAAACTGTTCCGCAAAAGCAAAAGAGTCGACGCCAAATTATCGTCTGTTGCTTTCGGGGATACTTGAAAAAGCCATACCAATGACGCTGTTTTTAAATCCGCGTGAAGACTCATACAAGCGTTTAGGGCAGAAAAAAGCCCCAAAATATGTCTCATGGGGCTATGAAAATCGCTCAAATCTTATACGCATACCTGCAGCGCACGGCGCATATCGCCGTGCGGAACTGCGCTCACCTGACCCTACCGCTAATCCGTATATTGCGTTTGCACTGCTGATTTGGGCGGGACTTTACGGTATGAAACAGGGTAAGGAAATGCCTGAACCGATAGACATCAATGTTTATAAAGCCAATGAAGAAAATGTACGGTATTTGCATAAGCTGCCGGAAAGCATAGAAGAAGCAAGGCAAGCCGCACAAAATGATGACTTCATAAAGAAATATATTCCAAAAGCAATACTCGATATATATTGCAAAGGATAATTAATTTAGTTTTTAACGCAAGGCAGGTGCCTCAAAAATAATGAGACTTGATTGTGCGAATTGCGTGTCGAGGCTCCAGGCAAAGGGGGAACGGAAAACTTGAATCTGAAAGAGCAGGTTTATAGCGTGCTTATCGTATCTGCCGCAGAAAAATTTAATAGCGCAGTACCTGAAATATTCTCCGTTCCTTTGTTCTCTCCGGT
>JAFXNY010000098.1 GCA_017529165.1 Clostridia bacterium | reverse complement strand
TACCACCCACGCCCCTTAAAAACCGCTCAACAGAGCGGTTTTCGCTTACAAGGAGTTTTTCCGCCGCACATGTCACCGGAAAAACATAATGCGTAGCTCTCGCTACGCAAATGCTTAAAAATTAAGTTTTTTGACAGGCTGATAAAAAATGCAACCAAACGGTTGCATTTTTTATTTGTCTAATATACTACCTCTTTTAATGCTTTCCCTGCCAAAACGGTCACGCACAGAAAAGATAGAGTCCTCTATACTTTCGATTTTTTTGCTTTTATTGCTTTCGCCAAACAGGTCTTCCTGTACGGCGTAATCTTCGCTTTTAAGGTTTATAGCCCTGATTCCCACCGAGCGCAGAGGCAACTGCCAAGTATAAGATTTATCAAATAGCTCCATACCGTGTTTTGCAATAAGCATTGCCGAGTTTATAGGCGTAGAGAATGAGTGAGAATACTCTTTTACTTTAAGCGCTGTATCGCGGGTATGTATCTGTACGCCGCCGGCATAAAGACCGTTTTTTCTAAGTTCCTCCGATATTTCCTCTGATAGATAAAGTAGTGTTTTCCATACTTCGTCACGGTCTTTAATATCGTGGTCGAGCGTTGTGCTTCGCCCCACACTTTTAGGCTTGTAGCTTTCATCTATCGGTGTTACGGGAGAATCATCAAGCCCTAAAGCGTATTTTTTAAGGAGCAGCCCGTTTTTGCCGAAAAGCCGAGTTAACATAGAGTCCTCACAAAGTGTAATATCACCTATTTTGAAAATGCCGTTTTGCTTTAATTTATCTGCTGTACGGCGGCCTATAAACAAAAGCTCGCCAACATCAAGATTCCAAACCTTTTCTTTGAAGTTTTGTTTATCTATAACCGTTACGGCGTCCGGCTTTTTCATATCCGAGCCGAGCTTTGCAAAGATTTTGTTAAAGCTTACCCCTACCGATATGGTAATACCAAGCTCTCTTTTAATGTCTTTCCTTATTTTGTTTGCTATTTGTTCTCCGTTTCCGAAAAGCAGGGTACTGCCCGTAACATCAAGCCAACATTCGTCAATTCCAAAGGGCTCTATTAAATCGGTATATTTCGCATAGATTTCTTTGGCGAGTTTTGAGTACTTGTTATATTCCTTATAGTCAGGCGGCAGTATTACAAGGTCCTTGCATTTTGCCTTTGCCTCCCATACTGCTTCGGCAGTCTTTACACCGTACTTTTTGGCAATTTCGTTTTTTGCAAGCACTATGCCGTGCCTTGCCTCAACACTTCCGCAAACCGCTACCGGCATATCGTAAAGTGTGGGGTGAGCCAGAAGCGATACCGAGGCAAAGAAATTGTTAAGGTCACAGTGAAGTATAATTCGCTCCCCCACAAAATCGCCTCCAAACAAATGTTCTGTATGTATTATAAAAAAAATAAACCGGTTTGTAAAGAGGTAATTTTTATATTTTTATAAGCGAGAGCGCTTTAAGGTGCATTCTCTCGGTTTGCCGGCGGCTGTAACAAATATCTGCCGAGATTTCCTCTAATGTTTTACCGCACATATATTTAAGGGAAAGTATTTCGCTTAAGATATCGCCGTCCACCGAGTTTATTATTTTCTCTATACTGTCCCTTTTGGTTATACAGTCTTTTATTGCGGATAAATACTGCTTTTTGTTTTCGGGGCATAAACTTATCATACTTTTAAGCCTTGATATCTTTGTAATAAGTATTCGGTATTTTTTAAGGAACTCTCTGCTTTTCTCAATATCCATAAGTCTTTCTTACCTTCCTTTCAAGACCGGGCAGTATTAGAGATACAAACTGACCGTAGCTGTACCTCGTGTTGTGCTCTTTGTTATAAGATGTAAGCATACGAAGTATCCTTGCTATCGGGTCGTCTTTAATTTTCTTTCTCCGGCGAAGCTCTTTAGTCCATAGCTGTTTGCCAAGCCGCCGGCAGTCATCTGAACAATAACCGTCTGTGCTCTCAATGCTTAATCTGTTGCCACAATATCGGCAGTACGCAGGGGATGAGTCTGAAAGCCTGCTAAGGCATATCGGGCAAAGAGCTTTCTTCTCTATTTTTCCGCCTATTTTGAAGTTTTTAAGCTTCGGGTTTTCCACAAAGATTTTACAGTCCGTACAATAGTACATATTATTTGTTCCTCCTAAATATTTCTTGACAATTACGGATTTATGTAATACAATCTCAATTAAAGGGAAAGTTTTACTAAAAACCGTAACCTCAAGCGTATTATATTATGAAAAACCGTAAATGTCAAGAAAAAGTTTACGAGTTTTAGTAAAATGTTGGGAGATGTATGGTATGTCCGATATTTACTTTAGAATAGAAGAGCTATGCAAAAACAAGGGAGTAAACATTACCTTGATGTGCAAAGAGTGCAAAATACCGAGAGCTACACTTACAGATTATAAGAAAGGCAGAATTAAAAGCCTTTCGGCTAAAACGCTTGCCAAGATAGCCGAATACTTTGGCGTTACGGTAGATTATCTTTACGGCGGAAATGTAAGTCCAGATGAACACATGCTTAAAGTGGCACTTTTCGGCGGTGACGGCGAAGTGACGGACGAAATGTGGGATGAAGTAAAACGGTATGCTATGTATATTAAGGAGAAAGGAAGTAAATGACTACAAATAAACTTTACAGCATAGCCGAAAGGAACGGCATAACCGTTCATCGGTTCGGGTTAGACCAAAATAAATCGGTATCTGTGTGGATGGGTTCACGCCTTTATGTAGGGCTTGACAGGAGAACTCATGGGGCAGATGAAAAGGTATGCCTAGCCCACGAGCTCGGCCATTGCCAGACTATGAGCTTTTATAATGTTTATTCGCCCTGTGATGTAAGGGGTAAGCACGAACGGCGTGCAAACATATGGGCTATAAAAAAGCTTATCCCCAAAGCAAAGTATATTTGGGCGCTCCGCCACGGATATGAAGATATTTATGCTTTGGCGGAATATTTTGGCGTAACGCCCGAGTTTGCTAAAAAGACGGTGGAATATTACGGTGCACTTACAGCATAAAAAGTGATACATACTACAGCTCGCTTTTGCGAGCTGTAGTTTTTTGTTGAAAAAAATTACAGACTGTGTTAAAATATTATCAGAGTATTTTAAGGAGTTGATTTAATGAGCACTACAGTCACAAAAAAGCCAATTACCAACGGACTATTATGGATATTTGCTGTAGGTCAGTTCGGGTGGAGCTTGCTTTCGGGCATTATTTCCACTTGGCTTGTTCACCTTTATACCGGCACCCACGCCGCCGGTGAGACCAACGGAATATTCGGGCAGTTTATTACGCAATCTCCTATTTTAGCATCCATAACACTTTTCGGCCTTATAACGGCGATAGGCCGTATTTTCGATGCGGTTACAGATCCGCTTGTAGCTTCATGGTCGGACAGGGCCAACTTTAAAGGTGGTAGAAGAATACCGTTTTTAAGAGCAATAGCAATTCCTTTCGCCGTTTGCACGGTGGCGGTTTTCGTAGTTCCGCAAACAGCAAATATTACGCTTAATAATACACTTATGTTTGCGCTTCTTATACTTTTCTATCTGTTTATGACTATTTACTGCACACCTTATAATGCACTCATAGCTGAGCTTGGAGATACTCAAAAGCACCGTATAAATGTTTCAACCTATATTTCCTTTACATATATTGCGGGCTTTTCGCTTGCAACGCTAGTGCCCAGCCTTTCCGGTATGTTAGAGGGCTTTGCAGGCAGTCAGGAAAACGCAATAAAAATGGGCATAGGCATTATGTGCGCCATCGCTGCTATTGCAATGCTTGTTCCTGCACTGTTTATAAACGAGCGCAAATACATTGATAGCAAACCGGTTAAAACTCCGGCGTTTTCGTCACTTGTAAAAACCTATAAGAATAAGCAGTTCCGCCGTTTTGTTTATGCCGATGTTATATATTTCTTTGCCGTAACCCTTTTCCAAACAGGGCTTGCAGATTTTGAAACCAGAATAATGGGCATATCTTCAGATAAAACATTTTTACTTACTGTGATTATGACGGCGTTTTCACTCTGTCTTTATCCTGTAGTTAATATGTTAGCACCCAAGTTCGGAAAAAAACCGCTGATTGTAATAGGTTTCTTTACCTACTCGGCTGTGTTCCTTATAACCGCTCTTGCGGGTAGGGGAATGGCGTGGGGGATTCTCGTAGCTGTCAGCGCCGGCGTTCCTATGGCGATACTCGGTATTCTGCCACAGGCCTGCGTTGCTGATGTTTCGGAGCTTAACACGCTTGAGACAGGGGAAGACAGAAGCGGTATGTTCTTTGCCGCGCGCACATTTGCTATGAAAATGGGGCAGGCAATATCAATGGTAGTTTACACTTCCATTACCGCCACGGCGCTTACAACATTTAAGAATAATACAGAGGTTCCTTACCGTATAGCCGCCGCAGTAGCCACGGCATTCTGTCTGCTCGGAGCCATACTCTTTCTTTTATATAACGAAAAGGACATAATGAGAAAGATTAAGAGCAAAAAAGGAGAAAAATAAAAAACGGAAATAAAATGGCGCCAAGATGTTAAATCTTGGCGCCATATTTGCCTGTATATAATTATTGATAAAACAATTTTTCAGTGGTATAATTATTTTAGTTAAGCTTATGCAGGGGATGAAATGAAGATGAAAAAGTCGAGGCTTATTATGGCGGTTTGTATGGCGTCTTTTGCATTGCTTATCGCCGCCGGCGGACTTCTTTTCAGATTTAATAATTTCAAAATTGAGTTCAGCGTGCCCACAGGCGAGACCGATACCGTTGAGACATGGATCAGCGCAGAAGGGAAGCCGGATGAAGAGATTGCCTTCGTGCTGAATTGT
>JAFXNY010000097.1 GCA_017529165.1 Clostridia bacterium | reverse complement strand
TTTTACGGCCTTGCCAGCAGATGCTCCCTCACCGAGGCCAGGTTATCTTTTTATCACCTGTGGCGTTTTTGGCGATTTCCAATGCCTCGCTTTGAGAAACCTCCTTTGCACCCTCTATCATAAACGGCTTTTTATTCAGTATATGGTCGGAATAGGGACCGTCATAAATAAGCGTAGGATAATCAGAAAGGGTACTTTCAAGCTCGCCGAGGGCGGAGCCTAAGTTTTTCTCATTGAGTGTTTTTTCGATTTTTCCCTCTATTTCCTTTGTCCAATACTTTGGATTGTTATAATCTATCTCGCTCTCCTCTATAACATCGGTTATGGTTTTGGCGGCAGTTGAAAGACTTTGAAGTTCTTCGCGCTGTTTATCAGTGACCTCATTGCCGCTTATAACATCCTTTGAAACGGAAAGCGTATAGTTGCCTACCTGGGATAAGAACTTATAAACCGTAGATAACTCATCGTCACCGGTAGGCAGCTTATACAATGCGCCCTTTGCAAGCTGAGCCTGACTGTATATCTCACTTGCGTATGTTGCCATCTGTTTGGGTGTTGAAACATAAGAAATCTTTACTAAATTCGTTGAAATATCATTAAGATTTGAGCTTAACTCATCAAACGCACCGGCATAGTTGTTTTGAATGATTTGGCGGTAGCGGTTACTCTTTTGCATCTCCTTAATATAAAACCCCACAGCAACAAATACAGCGGCGCTTAAAAGTGATACAACCCTTATAAATGTTTTTTTCTTCATAATAACACTCCTTTTTTCCTATTTTTGACGAAAATGCGGTCGGTTATTCGAAATTTATGCCCGCTTGACAATCATTTTAAATTATGGTATAAAATTTGTGCTTGAATATTTACTGCCACCGGGTAGTGTGCTTTGCACTTGGCGTATCGTTAGGTCTTTGAAGATACGCTCGAGTGTTTTTCTTTTTGGAGGTTTTTATGAAAATTTTAAATCTTTCAGGATTTGAAAAAACGCTTTATGCGGTTTCGGTAAGCGTTATAATTATTTCGTCAATTTTATCCGGCAATTTTAACGTGGCAAACACCCCTTGCTCTGTCCTCGGGGCTACGGCACTGATTTTCGTTTCAAAGGGCAACCCGATAGGTCAGCTCTTTACCGTGATTTTCGGCATAATATACGCGATTATTTCTTTCAGGCTTCGCCTTTTAAGCGAAGTAATCACCTATGCTAGTATGACGGCGCCAATAGCCCTTATTGCCTTTATAACCTGGCTTAAAAATCCTTATGAGAAAAATGAAGTGAAAATTGCCAAGCTCACAAAGGGTAAAATTATAGGTCTTATTGCCTCGGCAATACCTGTAACAGTATTGATGTGCCTGTTAATGCTGAAACTCAATACTCCCTATATAGTTTTAAGCACCGTTTCTATATTTACAAGCTATATCGCCGCATACCTGACGGTTTGCAGAAGTCCATACTACGCATTCGGCTATTTGCTTAATGATATTGTGCTTATTATCCTTTGGAGTTTGGCGGCAAAAAAAGATTTGTCATATATATCAATAGTGGCTTGCTTTGTAATCTTTCTTGCAAACGACCTATACGGCCTTTATAATTGGGAAAGGCTAAGAAAAAAGCAAGGGATTTTACTTGACAAGTAAAGTCCCTTAGGATATAATAATCCTTGCCGCTTTTTCCGGATATAATATTTCGAGGTGTAGCGCAGTTGGCTGTCAGTTTTGGGACACAGTAAGGTGAGTTCCCAAAACATCCTTAATCTGCACATTATAATTCTACAATAAAATATAGTATTTCGAGGTGTAGCGCAGTTGGTAGCGCGCCAGTTTTGGGAACTGGATGCCGCAGGTTCGAGTCCTGTCACCTCGACCATCGTGACGGTTGAAATAGGATTTAAGTCTTATTTCAACCGTCTTTTTTTATGCCTGTGGTCAGGCGGTTGCCTTTTGTCGTTCCGCGAATATCGGTGGAATTTCAAATTTGCCTATAACATTGTAGTAGATTTCTACCTTTTGCGTAGTAACGCCGCCCGATTCCTGCCTGTGATGGACTACGATTTTGTCAATAAACTCCCCGACTACATCAGCAGTCAGTTTTTCTAAGTGCGTTGTTTTCTCTACAATACTCTGACCTGTTCATACCGGCTTTTTTAGTCTTTCTTTCAATTTGTTTTAAATCTTGGTCTGTAAGCCAAAACTTGATTATTTCTGTTCTTGTTTCCATTCTTTTCTCCTCATCAAAATTATT
>JAFXNY010000096.1 GCA_017529165.1 Clostridia bacterium | reverse complement strand
GGTAAGTTTGCACTTCATACAATGCCGTCCGGTGTGTTTAATGAGGGTGTTATAAACTGTATAGGCAACGGCGTTGCACTTGATGTGGACAAGCTCTTAAAAGAATATGATGAGATTATATCAAGGGGAGTACCTAAACCTAATCTCGTAATAAGCGAGCGTTGCCAAATGGTAATGCCCTATCACGTTCTTTTTGATGTGTATGAGGAAGAAAGGCTCGGCAAAGCAAGCTTTGGCTCTACAAAATCGGGTATAGCTCCGTTTTATTCGGATAAGTATGCAAAAATCGGTTTTCAGGTATGCGAGCTTTTCGATGAAAAGGCTCTTAAAGAAAAGATTAAACGAGTGCTTGAAGTTAAGAATATTATGATAGAAAATCTTTATCATAAACAGCCGATTGATGCAGATGAACTGTTTGATAAAATGATGACTTGGCGTGAGGGTATTAAAGATTTTGTTGGCGATGTAAGGAAGCTGTGTTTTGAAGCGGATAAGGCAGGAAAGACTATCTTGCTTGAGGGTCAGCTTGGAACTCTCAAGGATACCGATCACGGCATATATCCTATGGTTACTTCTTCAAATACAATAGCGGCTTACGGTGCGGTTGGCACCGGTCTTCCGCCGTATTCGATAAAAGAGATTTACACGGTAATTAAGGCGTATTCTTCGGCAGTAGGCGCAGGAGCTTTCGTAAGCGAAATCTTCGGCGATGAAGCAGCGGCTATGAGGGATCACGGAGGTGACGGCGGCGAGTACGGCGCCACAACCGGCAGACCTCGCAGAATGGGCTGGTTTGATTGCGTTGCAACAAAATACGGCTGTGATGTTCAGGGAACTACCCACCCGATACTAACGGTTGTAGATGCGCTCGGATATCTTGATGAAATCAAGGTATGTGTGGGATATGAAATAGACGGTGAAGTTATAAAAGATTTCCCTGTTACAAATAAACTTGAAAAGGCAAAGCCTGTGCTTCATACACTAAAGGGCTGGAAGTGCGATATTTCGGGTATAAAGAAGTATTCCGATTTACCCGAAAACTGCAAAAAATATATTGAGTTTATCGAAAATGAAATCGGTTATAAGTTCTGTATGATAAGCAACGGCCCGTCCAGAGAAAATATTATTATAAAGGAATAAACTTATGAACTTTAATACCATTGACGAAAGCGGAAGAGTTGAGGGCTTTTGTTTAGTAAAAAGCGTTGAAAAGAAAACCTCCTCAAAGGGAGATGTTTATCTTGATTTCACTTTAGGCGATGCTACAGGTGAAATTAACGCAAAGCTCTGGCGATATGTCCCTGCCGAACACGGGGAGTATAAAGCGCAGGATATTGTGAAAGTCAGAGGAACTATCAGCCAATACGGCGGAGCCGATCAGTTGCGTATTGACCGCATAAGGGCTACTTATGACGGTGATAATATAAATATGGAAGACCTGGTTCGAAGCGTAAACTATTCCGGTGAAGAAATGTTTACGGAACTGTTTTCAATTGCCGAAAGCTTTAGCGATAACGAGCTTAAAACCATTGTTACCGCAATACTAAATGATAACAAGGATAAGCTTCTTTATTGGCCTGCCGCATTTAAGCTTCACCACGCTGTGAGAGGCGGACTTTTAATGCACACGCTCTCAATTGTGAGACTGTGTGAAAGCGTATGCGGTATATATCCTTTTATTGATAGGCAACTTCTTATTTCCGGCGCAATACTTCATGATATCGCAAAGCTTGATGAGTTTGAGGTGGGAAAAGTAGGTATAGCAGAGGGATATACTGTAGATGGTAATCTACTCGGCCATTTGGCAATGGGTGCTATGAAAATTGATGAATACGCAAAAAAACTCGGTATTAGCCATAGAACGGCGGTTTTACTCCAGCATATGATACTGTCTCACCATGGCGAACCGGAGTTTGGTGCGGCAGTTAGACCTATGTTTATTGAGGCAGAGGTGCTCTCTGAGCTTGACCTTATGGATTCAAGAATATATGAAATGCGCGAGGCGGTAGGTGCAGTAAAAGAGGACGAGTTTTCAGGTCGTATGTGGGCGCTTGATAACCGCAAGCTCTTTAATCATAACAGGAAAGACTTAAACGAGGATACAAAACTGTTTTAATTGAAAGGAAGAAACTTATGAAAATCACAAAGGATATGCTTATAGGGGATGTACTTGATATTGATGAGGGTGCAGCAAAGTATTTCTTTGCTATAGGTATGCATTGTCTTGGTTGTCCGGCGTCAAGAGGAGAAACAATTGAGCAGGCGTGCTCGGTTCACGGCACTGATTGCGATAAGCTTGTGAACGAACTAAACGACTATTTTGAAAATAAATAATATGACCTTATATCGTGTGCTGATTCCGAAACCAGAGGGATATGTTGACCGTGAGCGTCGTCCACGTCCTGAGCGCGGAGAACGTGGTGAGCGTGGAGAG
>JAFXNY010000095.1 GCA_017529165.1 Clostridia bacterium | reverse complement strand
TTAGATTTGCTCTTATCCTTTGAAAACAGACTTTTGAAAATACCCGGTATGTCGCTAAATGCCTTTGATATGGCAGTAAACAGATATGAGATTAAATTGTAATCTCCGCTTTCATATTCTTTGCCCGAGGCGGATATAAACCAGATAATTGCCGCAATCAGTGTGGCAATAAACGAAATCGCTTTTATAGCAGTGTTGGAGGTTACAAAAAACGACCACGAGCACACTAACGATAATATTCCGCAAACAACAAAAGAGGGACAAAGCTTTGCACCCTTTTTTATGAGAAAGGCAGAGATAATAATAACCGCCAAATCAAACACAAGCGTGTAGCCTAAGTTTAATTCATCCCAAAGCAGAGCCGATACCCCGAAAACAGACAGCAAAAACAAAATCACTGCCATAATAATGTCTATCCCTCTTTTTTGAAAGAGCGGTTTTACCTTGAAATCCTTAAGTGCCGGTGCAGCAGACTGCTTAGTAACATTTAATTCTTCGTCCATATTAAGTCCTCCAAATCATATGTTTTAATTATTCTATCATATTTTTTCTGTTTTTTCAATATTACGGCATATCGGGTGTTGAAAAACCTACAATTTAGTGATAAAATCAAATGATTGTTATTTTGTGAGGTTTTTATGAAAAGTAAACTAATAGGCGATAGGGCGTTTTACAGCAGAGCGCTTTCTCTTGCAGTGCCCATTATGATACAAACCGGAATTACCAATTTCGTTAATATGCTCGATAATCTTATGGTCGGCTCTGTTGGCACAGAGACTATGACAGGTGTTGCCGTAGCCAATCAGTTGATTTTTATATTCAATTTATGTATTTACGGTGCGGTTTCGGGTGCCGGTATTTTTACGGCGCAGTATTTTGGAAATAACGATACAAAAGGCGTAAGATACACCTTCAGATTTAAGCTGATTATTTGCGTGATACTGTCCCTGATATTCGGTATCGTTATTTTTTCGGGTGGAGAGTACCTTTTAGGTCTTTATCTCAGGGGAGAGGGAAGCGCACAGTCTGCGGCGCTTAGCGGTAAAATAGCTTTAGATTATATAAAGATAATGCTCGTTGGTATTATCCCTTATGCTCTGGCTCAAAGCTACGGTTCTACACTTCGTGAAACGGGCAGACCGAAAGAGCCCATGTATGCAGGCCTTATAGCAGTTACTGTAAATCTCATTCTGAATTACATACTCATATTCGGGCATTTAGGAGCTCCTCGGATGGGCGCTAAAGGTGCCGCTATTGCAACGGTTATTTCGAGATTTGTAGAGCTTATTTATGTTGCATTACGGGCGCATTTAGGCAATAAAAGCGAGTTTATAGAGGGCTCTCTTAAAAGCCTTTATATTCCTTTTCGCCTTGTGCGTGAAATTACGTATAAGGGTACTCCGCTTCTTATTAACGAGTTTTTGTGGAGTATCGGCATCGCTTTTATAAATCAGTGCTATAGTGTGCGGGGGCTATCTGTTGTAGCCGCCGATAATATTGCGATGACATTCTTTAATGTCTTCTCTGTAGTTTTCTTCGCCGTAGGCTCCGCAATAGGCATAATTATAGGTCAAATGTTAGGCTCCGGTAAAGAAGATGCCGTAATGGATACCGCCGTAAAACTGCGTGCCTTTTCGGTGTTTACGGCTATTTTAGTGGGCGCAGTTTTTGCCTCGCTTTCAGGCGTAATACCTAAAATGTATAATACGACAGACGAAGTAAGATATCTTGCTAAATGGCTTATGATACTCACCGCCGCCGGAATGCCTATAGACGCTTTTGCCCACGCTTCTTATTTCACTTTGCGCTCGGGCGGTAAGGTGCTTGTTACGATGATTTTTGATTCGTTTTTCGTGTGGCTTGTTTCGGTTCCGTTTGCTTTTATTATAAGCCGTTACACTTCCATACCGATTATACCTTTCTTTGCACTTTCGCAGTCACTTAATATTCTTAAATGTATTCTCGGTTATTTTTATGTAAAAAGAGGTTCGTGGATAAAAAATCTTGTGAGCGAAAATGTGTGATTTTTTTCACAAATTGCTATTGTTTTTTAAGTGCTCTAATGATATAATTGTTTTGTAAGGTCACAAGACCTAAAACTTAAAAGGAGTAAGAATATGATCATTTCAAAAGAAGTGGAGAATATGTGTCCGGTCACTAAAGGTCCGCATCACGGTCCGGCTCCTATTCCCGAAGAAGCAAAATGGGTACAAGCCAAGGAAATAAAAGATATATCGGCTTATACGCACGGCGTGGGCTGGTGTGCTCCTCAGCAGGGTGCTTGCAAGCTTTCTCTTAATGTTAAAGAGGGCATAATTGAGGAGGCACTTGTTGAGACAATCGGTTGCTCGGGTATGACTCACTCGGCGGCTATGGCGGCAGAGATTCTCCCCGGTAAAACCGTTTTAGAAGCACTTAATACAGACCTCGTTTGCGATGCTATAAATACCGCAATGCGTGAGCTTTTCTTGCAGATAGTTTATGGCCGTTCACAGTCTGCTTTCTCGGAAGACGGTCTTTCAATCGGTGCAGGTATGGAGGACCTCGGTAAAGGCGCACGCTCAATGGTTGGTACTATGTACGGCACAAAGCTTAAGGGCGTTCGTTATCTTGAAATGACTGAGGGCTATTGCACCAAAATGGCTCTTGATGAAAATAATGAGGTTATCGGTTATGAGTTTGTGTCTCTTGGTAAGATGACCGATTTTATCAAAAAGGGTATGGAGCCTAACGAGGCTTATGAAAAGTCAATCGGTCATTACGGCAGATTTTCTAAAGAAGACGGTGCGGTCAAATATATTGACCCTCGTAAAGAATAAGGAGGAGAGAAGTTATGGCACAGTTTGAAGGTTATGAGAGACGAGAGGCCAAGATTCTCGCCGCTTTGAAGAATTACGGTATTTCATCTATTGATGAGTGCAAAGAGATTTGTGACAGTAAGGGCATTGACCCATACACAATTGTTGGTGAAACACAGCCTATATGCTTTGAAAACGCTAAATGGGCATATACTGTAGGTTCAGCTATCGCTATTAAAGAGGCTGAGCGTACAGGCGATAAGTCTGCGGCGGCAGCTGCAGCTAATATCGGTATCGGCTTGCAGGCTTTCTGCATTCCGGGCTCGGTTGCTGAAAACCGTAAGGTAGGCCTCGGGCACGGCAACCTCGGCAAAATGCTTTTATCGGAAGAAACAGAGTGCTTCTGCTTTTTAGCCGGTCACGAATCATTTGCGGCGGCAGAGGGTGCAATTAAGATTGCTCTTAATGCTAATAAGGTTCGTAAACAGCCTTTGCGTGTTATTCTTAACGGTCTTGGCAAAGACGCGGCTTATATCATTTCAAGAATAAACGGCTTTACCTATGTTGAAACCGAGTTTGACCCATATAGTGAAGAAGTAAAGGTTGTCTATGAAAAACCGTTTTCGGCGGGTGCTCGTGCTGATGTTAAGTGCTACGGAGCTGATA
>JAFXNY010000094.1 GCA_017529165.1 Clostridia bacterium | reverse complement strand
TCCCGTAAAGACAATATCTTATAGCTCTGTTCGAGTTTGTAAGCTTTATTATCATCACCGTTATTATCAAGGTAACAGCATAATTCATTGCCACAAACAGAACTCCCTTTATCGAGATAAGAATCGGTAAGCTCGCCGTCTTTATCAGATTTAGGAATAGGTAATGGGCAAGGTATATTTCGAGCGAGTGGGCACCCGTCCATTTGACTGCGGACAGATACCCCCCTTGATTTTTCACTTAATATGCCTTTTAACAAGCCGCAAACAGCTATACAACCGGATAGTGATACTGCGGCTCTTAAAATTATATCCTTGCCGCCGTCTGACAGCTCGTAAATATTAAAGCGAATAAGGGCAAATATCCAAACCGCTAAACAGATTGCAACTATAATATCAACCGTTGTTTTGCCAAATGAAAATGAAAAGATTTTATCTCTATACTGCCCATAAAGGTAACCTACAAAATAGAAAGGCATATAATAAAGAGTTAATTTAATACCTAAAAATGATATGCCTGCAAAATACCCTATAGTGCCAAGCAATGCCATACCGCAAGCATAAACAACGAATAGTAAAATCTGTTTGCCTAAAACAGATTTTTTGATTTTCGAGGAGGCAAAGTTTGCTATGCCGAAAATCATACTGATTGTCCAAATAGTTATTAAAAACCAATATCCGCTATCAATATGCCAGAGCATATATTTTATATCAAGAAAGACTTTTTGATTTAAAATAATACCGCGAATTAAAAATGACCATACGGCAAAAGGCAAGAGATACGCAGTTGTTCGTTTTAAGAAAAACTTAAACAATTCGCTTATGGTTCTAATTTCTTTTGAATACCGTGTAACATAACCGCTTATAAGAATAAAAAGCGGCATTTGAAGCGACCAAACTATGTTAAACAGAAAACTGCTCTGAGAGTTTACCGTACTACCCGTCATAGTATGTCCAAGTACCACCAAAAGCATAGCAACGCCGCGAATTATATCTACAAATTGATTTCTCTCTTTAGTCATATAGACCTCCGATTATTTTTTATATGGTCTATTCCGCAAAGGGTTTTATAAAAAACACTCATCATAAGGTGGTCAAACACCATATGTATATCCTCGGTTATCTGCATACTGTTAATCGGCACATGGAGAGATATGTCTGACAGTTCTTTGAGCTTACCACCGCCGTATCCTGTAAGACCGATTATTTTATTGCCCTGCTCTTTTGCGTATTCTACTGCGTTTATTACATTTTTGGAATTGCCGCTTCCAGAAATTGCAATACAAACATCACCGGGCTTAATATGCCCTACAAGCTGGAAACGGAAAACCTCTTCGAAACCAATATCGTTTGCCACCGCCATAACGGTTGAAACATTATCGTTAAGGCACAAAAGGTTAAACTTTTTCTCAGTATGCTCTGAAACGCCCTTATTAAAATCGTTTTGGAAATGGGATGCAGTAGAAGAGGAACCGCCATTGCCGAAAACATAAACGGTATTCCCGTTTTCCTGAGTTTCACGAAGTAAATTAAGCGCATCGTTTATAGCATCTACATCCAATTTTTTAAGAATTTCAATTTCATTTGCGATGTAATCTTTTATCTCGCTTTGGTAGTTCATTGCTCTTCTCCTTTTAAGATAATTTTTACGGCACTAAGCAGGTTATCCGCTGTAAAATCAGGCTCGCATTTGTATTTTTCGAACTTATCCTCGGCGCCAGATTTCAGCAAAACCGTTTTAGCTCCGCTATTGATACCTGTTAAAATGTCCATATAGGTATCGCCGATAAACCAAGAGTTTTCAGTATCAATATTAAACCTTTCCTGTGCTGCCTTAACAAGTCCTGTTTTGGGTTTGCGGCAATCACATTCGATTTTAAGTTCTTTAACTTCGCCCTCAAACCCACTATCGGGGTGGTGGGGGCAGAAATAAAGCCCGTCAAGATACGCTCCATTTTCCCCTAACAGAGTATGCATTTTATTGTTTATTTCTTCGAGCCCACTGAGTGTGACATCACCACGGGCTACCACCGGTTGATTTGTTATACAAACGGCTAAATACTCTGACTCGTTGATTTTCTTTATCGCCTCCGCCGCACCGGGCAAAAGCTCCATATCATCTATATTCTTAAGCAAACCGACATATCGGTTAATTGTGCCGTCACGGTCTAAAAAGATACATTTTTGCCTGTTTTTAAGGTTGCGTTTTTGCGGAATACCGTTTTTATAATCTTTTTCGACCTTATAAAGCCTTTCGGGTGTACCTATATCCTTTACATATTCACTGCTGCAATAAGCAAATATACCGCCGGACTTTATTTCCGGAATGATTATGTCTTTTTCGAGGTCGAGTTTTCCGGCATAGCTTTGTGGCAGAATAGATTTATCTATAACATAAAGCCCTGCATTTACGAGGTTTTTATAGTACCCGTTTCGCTCGTCCTTTTTATAAGACCAGCCTGTTACTCTATCGCAACTATCGGTCACAATAATATCGCTGTCAAACGGATGAGAATTGGGGTGAGCAAAAAGGGTTATTTTACTACCTTTCTTTTTGTGAAAATCATAAAACTTCTTAAAATCGATATTCACAAAAAGGTCACCAAAGGCAAGGATAAAGGTATCTTCTAAAGTATTCTTTATTTGCGGAAGTGCGCCTGCAGTACCGAGAGGTGACTGCTCACGAAAATACCGGATGTTAACACCGAAGTTTTTCCCCGTGCCGAAATAATTTTCAATAACACTGCCTAAATGACCGATTACTAAAATTATATCGGTTACGCCATTTTCTTTGAGATTTTCAATCATATATTCAAGAAGCGGCTTTTTGCAAAAATCGACCATTGGTTTAGGGACATCTTTTGTGACAGATGATAACCTCGTGCCCTTGCCGCCTGCCATAATTACTGCTTGCATATATTCCCCTTAATTGCGTCCTTTACGGTTTGCCTTACCGCTTCATCAGAAGTAAAATTAGGCTCCCAACCGGTAGATAAAATCTTTGAAATATCGTACTTAAAACGGGGCACATCGCCTTTCCAGCCTCTGTCTCCCCCGGTGTAGTTAAACCGAACCCCTTTAAGCCCCATTTCTTCAACTACCGTTTCGGCTATCCGTGTAACGGTTGTGCCCTCTCCCTTTACGCTTAGGTTATATACCTGCTCGCCGGAGATAAACTCTTTTGTAAGCCTTACTATTGCATCAACCAAATCAAGCACATAGATATAGGGCTTACACTGCGTGCCGTCACCTAAAATAACAAGCTCGTTAGGGTTATTCTTAAGCTTTCTTATAAAATCAAAAATAACGCCGTGCGTAAGCCTGGGACCTATCACATTCGGGAAGCGGAAAATCACAACCGACATATCGCACATTGAAACATACGAGGAAATAAGAGCCTCGCTTGCAAACTTTGCTCCTCCATAGTAGGAAACCGGCATAAGACCGCCTGTGGTTTCCGTAAGAAGCTCATCCGGCTTTTCTCCGTAAACAGCCGAAGTAGATGCAAAAAACATTTTCTTAATGTTCGCCTTTCTCATACCCTCAAGCAGTGCACGGGTGGTAAGAAAAGTATCGTGAAAATCAATGTCCGGTTCCTTTCCGCCTTTTTGGATATCCGAGTTTGCTGCAAGGTGGAATACAGCGTCTATTTTATTTTCCGCAAATATGCGGTCAACATTTTCTTGTATCGCCAAATCGGTTTCATAAAACTTAAAAGCGGGATTTGCTTTAAGGTGTTCAATATTTTTATCGCCCATAACAAGCTTATCGGCACAGACTACACTGTGTCCTTCTGAAAGCAGACTGTCAATAAGGTGACTGCCTATAAAGCCGGCACCTCCGGCAACCAATATATTCATATAAGACCTCCGAAATTAAGCCTTTTCGCCCGTAAATATTATCACACTGCCCTGCTTATCAAATCTCATTGGCATTTGTGGCAGTCCTATTGCTGTTTTTACCGCTTCTTGTTTTTTTTGCGGAACATAAAAAAGCAAAAATCCGCCGCCGCCGGCGCCAAGCAGTTTACCGCCTATGGCACCTGCCTTTATTGCCTTTTCATAAGCTTCATCAATTGCTATATTTGAAATGCCGCTGGCAAGCGTCTTTTTAAGGAGCCAGTTTTCGTGAAGTATTTCTCCCATAGCGTCTATATTCCCGTTTGTAAGCTCTTCTCTAAGCTCTCTTGCCAAAGTGCACATCTTTAATTGATTTTGCTCTTTACTGCCTGCTGTTATGTTTGTGCCCTGCTCTTTAAGTATAGCTGACGCCGAATGAAGCTGACCGGTATAAAACATCATTAAATTATCTTCGAGTTCTTTTTTCTTATCAGCATCCATAAGCACCGGTTCAACGGTAACGCTACCGTCACGCCTGAACTCATAAAAGTTAAGTCCGCCGTAAG
>JAFXNY010000093.1 GCA_017529165.1 Clostridia bacterium | reverse complement strand
CTGGTGGACCAGCAGGGACTCGAACCCCGGACCGACCGGTTATGAGCCGGTTGCTCTAACCAACTGAGCTACTGGTCCTTGCACTCAGCCACGCAGCTGACAGCAAAAGTTATTATACATATTATTTCGGTTTTTGTCAACCCATATTTTCAAAATATTGCGCTATTTTTCATAAAGTTTTTTACAAATTGATATAACAATTACAACCACTGCCACGGACACAATAACTATGAACGGAATTACCCATTTCTTTTGAACTTCATAGCTATTAATTCGCTCTGTCATATCCCTTACATAAAAGGTTGAAAATATATTCTCAACTTCTTTTGAAGTCGTATCACCCGGGTTGTAGCAAGTTATTATATATATTCTTCCGCCGGCAACAGTGACATATTGTGTGGCGGTATATACTCCCCCGCTGTCTTCTAAAACATTAGCTGTTTTTGCATACTTCCTGTTACCGCTCTCTATAATGCTCACCACATCGGAATCTGCTCCGTAAAGAGCCGCCATTTCATTTATTTGTTCATCGGTAAGGTTTTGCGCATCATAAACCGAAGAAGAAAAATTATCAGCAAATCTTGATATTCTTATCTGGGTTTTAGTATCCTTTGAAACGGCAATAAACTTAAGCGCATTTTCCTTAAAATACGCCTTAACTTCACTTGGTTCCATTGACAGCCGTTCGGCGACAGTATCAACCTCGGAGGCCTTTGTGGCAACCGCATAACTGTTATCAACCTCAATATTAAAACCACTTCCGCCCTTGAACGCCAAAAGTGAGAATAATGCTATAAGAACAGCAAATACAACACATATTCTTTTATTCATCTAATTCACCTGCCGTTTTGCCGCTTCGCCGCAGTAATTGTATTTTTAAGTAGCACGGCTATTGTCATAGGCCCTACACCGCCCGGTACAGGGGTTATATAACCGGCTTTAAGGGACACCTCATCGAAACAGACATCGCCACACAATTTGCCGTCTTGCCTGTTCATACCAACATCAATTACAACAGCACCGTCTTTAACCATATCCGCTGTAACAAAGCCCGCCTTGCCTACTGCCGATACCAAGATATCTGCACCCCTTGTAATCTCCGCTAGGTTTTTCGTTTTAGAATGGCATATTGTAACCGTTGCATTTCTATGCAAAAGTAGAATTGCCATAGGCTTACCTACAATATTTGACCTACCTATTACAACGCAGTTTTTACTCTCTGTTTCTATACCGTAATAATCTAATATCTCAATAATTCCGGCAGGTGTACACGGGAGAAAATCAAAATTGCCCACCATAATTTTGCCGACATTCGAAATATGAAAAGCGTCAACATCCTTTTCGGGTGATATCGCCGCTATAACTGCCTGCTCGTTTATATGCCGAGGCAACGGCAGTTGACATAGTATGCCGTTTACACTCTTCTCATTATTAAGTGTTTCTATCAGCGATATAAGCTCGCTTTCCGTTGTGTTTTCACTAAGGATGTACTGAAATGATTTGATACCGGTAGCCTCGCAAGCTTTTCGTTTATTCTCAACATATATTTTTGAGGCAGGATTGTTGCCCACAAGAATTACCGCAAGTCCTACGGAAATGCCGTCATCAGCCAATTTTTTTACATCCTGTGCCACTTTTTCTTTTACACTTGCCGCTACTGCCTTACCGTCTAAAATCTTACTCATTTTCATCCTCTTTTACTAAATCTTCACCCGAAAAAACCTCAACATAATTGTTCTCTATACCCTTAGCTTTTATGTTGCGCCTAATAAAGATAATAGAAACAGCGCCTGCAATACAAATAGTGAAAGACAAAAGACAAGAAACCTTTATGTTTCCTATCATAAGGCTATCTGTTCTTAGCATTTCTATAATTGCTCTGCCGAAGCCGTACCAAACGCAATAATATAATGCTATTTCACCGCTAAAGTGCTTTTTACGGCTTAAATAATTCAAAACGAAAAAGCCGGCTATACACCATACAGATTCATACAAAAAGCAAGGGTGCACTAGTCCTTTACCCATTTCGAGTACAGTGCGTTCACTCTCCATTCCCCAAAAGGTGCTACCGGTAAAGGTGCCATATGCCTCCTGGTTCATAAAGTTACCCCAACGGCCTATACCTTGTCCAATAAGAAAGCCTATGGAGGCTAGGTCAAGCGCATCTGAAACCTTAATCCTTTTGAGCTTACACATCAAAGTACCGCAAACTGCGGCGCCAATCACTCCGCCGTAAATTGCGATGCCTGAAAAGCCCGAGCTTGTGCCTAGACCTAAAAAATCGGAAATACTTGTCATCTTTTCCCCGTCAAACAACACATAATATGTTCTAGCGCACAGCACCGCTACCGGCACCGTGACTAAAACAACATCTAAAAGCTTATCAAAGTTTATATCAAATCTTTTTGCGTTTTTTGAGGCGTATATTATCGCCAGCAAAAAACCGGTGGCAATAATAATGCCGTACCAATAGATATCCCAACCGTTTTTGCCTATCGGTAGAGTAAAAGCAACGGGATGAATTGTAAGATGTATTCCGAAAATCGTAACATTATAGGTTGTCATTCGCTTTTTCCTCCAAAGGCTTTATGACCGAAAGCACTGAAAGACTATTATCAAAAATATCGATTCGCTTCAGCACATCATCATAGCTTACGGTTCTAAGAAGCTTTAGTTGGTCAAACAAATTATAATCGAATACGGCGCTGTCGGTTAATTGCATAGCCGTCATCTCAACACTGTTAAAGCGGCGAACAGCATCCCCATATGATGCACATTTAACGGCAGAAAACAGTTTCTTATCAAAGCCGTGTTCTCTGATATTTGCTATTTCTTTTTTTATCTCTTCTGCAACATATTGAGGGTTTTCTGACTCACCTGAGAATATCACCGCCGCATAATCACGGCCGTTAAAATATTCATAATCAAACTCATCGTTTATAAGCCCCTGTTCCATCAACCGTTTATACAAGGGCGACGCCTCACCGCATATTATTTCAAGCAATAATTCAACACAAATCTTGCTTTTAAGCCTACGGTATGGCGAAGCGATTTTTTGCTTAAAGCCAAAACAAAATATCGGTGTAAGCACCGGGAAGCTTTGCTCAACATAGCTTTTATTTATACGCTCCGGCTCATCAAACCCTGCACGCTCGATATTTACTTCTCCTCTATCAACAACAGAGGACTCTATTTTTTTTATTACCTCCCGTGCGTTAATGTTACCGGCAATGCATATAAACATATTAGAAGGGTTATAGAATGTTTCATAGCATTTATAAAGCAGGTTGTAATCAATTTGGGCAATTGAATCTATGGTGCCTGCAATATCTATTCTAACCGGATGATTTACATACATGGCTGACAGCATATTAAATAAAACACGCCAGGACGGGCTATCATCATACATCCTTATTTCTTACCCTATAATGCCCTGCTCTTTTTCCACCGTTTCCTTTGTAAAATATGGCGACTGCACAAAATTAAGTAATATATCAAGGTTTTCATCAAAATTATCACTGCAGGAGAATAAATAACAAGTGCGGTCAAAGGATGTAAATGCATTAGCGCTGGCACCGGT
>JAFXNY010000092.1 GCA_017529165.1 Clostridia bacterium | reverse complement strand
TGGCCGTAAACTATAGTGATTTCTTTCATATTCATTTTATCAACAACATCACGCATTACCGAAATAGGACAAGGACTTCCTGCCATTATCCCCGTTCTCATATAAGAAAAGTCCGTTTTAGAAAAATCGGGATGTTCGAGAAGTGCTATAAACATTGTGGGGACACCGTGAAAAGCAGTTATATGTTCTGAATTGATACAAGCAAGAGCAGGTTTAGGAGAAAAATACGGAAGCGGACAAAGTGTTGCACCGTGTGTCATAGAAGCGGTCATAGCAAGTACCATACCAAAGCAGTGGAACATAGGCACCTGTATCATCATACGGTCAGCAGTTGAAAGGTCCATCCTGTCCCCTATGCACTTACCGTTGTTTACAACATTATAGTGTGTAAGCATAACGCCTTTTGGAAAGCCCGTAGTACCCGATGTGTACTGCATATTGCATACATCGTGCTTATCAACTTCACTCGCCATTTTATAAACCGTCTCTAATGGCACAGAATCGGCAAGGTTTATTGCGTCTTCCCACTTAATACAGCCCTTTTGCTCAAAGCCTACAGTTATAATGTTTCTTAAGAAGGGCAAACGCCTACTAAACAGCGCTTCACCCGGCTTTCTGCTTTCAAGTTCCGGGCAGAGCTCCGCCATAATGGCAGAATAATTTGAATCACGGTACCCATTAATCATAATGATTGTATGTGTATCAGACTGCTTAAAAAGATACTCCGCTTCGTGTATTTTATATGCTGTGTTTACCGTTACAAGCACCGCACCGATTTTTGTTGCTGCCCAAAAGGCAATATACCACTGCGGAATATTGCTTGCCCAAACGGCAACATGGGTTCCTTTTTTAACGCCGAGTGCCACAAGAGAGCGTGCAAATGTATCTACATCGTCCCGAAACTCGCTGTATGTTCTCGTATAATCAAGCGTTGTGTACTTAAAGGCATACTGGTCCGGAAACTCCTCTACCATGCGGTCAAGCACCTGCGGAAAAGTATTGTCGATAAGCAGTTCTTTTTTCCAAACAAAACTGCCGGTCTGCGCCTTATTATGATAAAGTGATTTTTTGGCCTTGGCAGTATCACCGAACTGCTTCATATAGTTTATGAAATGGGAGAAAATTATCTCCATATCATCAAGCTCTTTAAGCCACACCGGGTCCCACTCAAGTGCAATAAACCCGTCATAATTTATTGATTTTAGTGACGCCATAACATCGCTTATCGGCAAATCGCCCTCACCTATAAGGCAGAAATTAATACTATTATTCTTAATAACACCATCACAAATATGAACATGCTTTACATAAATGCCGAGATTTTTAATAGTCTCTTCAGGTTCTTCTTTACCGTAAAGACATGTAGCGCTAACGTTCCAGAGCGCCGCAACGCTATCAGTTGTAAAGTAGTTTAAGAAATCACATAGCTTTGAAGTATCTGCAAAAATACCGCAAGTTTCAATAAGCAGTATAACATTGCTTGTTTTAGCAAACGGCAAAACCTCGTCAATAACCGCCTTAACGCTTTCTTCGCCGCCGTTATTATCGGTTTTTACACGCACATACGGAATGTGTAATGACGAAGCTATCGAAATGCAATGTTTAATTTCTCTGACACTGTTATCAAAGTCACTACTATCGCCCATCTTACAAATAGAATCAACGCAAGGCATTTTTAATTTGATTTCATAAAGCTTTCTGGCAGTTGCGGCAGACTTATAATCGTAAAATGCGCCGTCCTTTTCAGTAAAAAGCGGACTGTGAGTATTATGCAGTTCAATGCCGTCATATTTAAGCTCCTTGGCAACGGCTATCATATCTTCAAAACTTGCGTTATGCCAACCTTTGCTTGAAAAAGCAAACTTCATATCTTACGCCTCCTCATATAAAATCTTGTTGAGTGCACTAATATACGCACGAATACTTGCTCCTATTATATCGGTAGAAAGGCCTTTGCCTGAGTATGATTTTCCGCCCGAACGGAGTTTTACAACGGCACTGCCCATTGCCTCATGACCTTCGGTGATTGCCTGAATCTGAAAATCATCAAGTTCAAAGTGCCTGCCGGTAATCTGCTCTATTGTGCGGAAAGCGGCATCAATCGGACCGTCACCCACCGAAATGCCGGTTACGGTAACACCGTCTTTAACCATATTTATCTGTGCAGAAGAGGTCATTACATTGCCAGACTGAATTGAATATTGTTCAAGCGTATATGTAGGTGGAACCTGAAGAGCAGTTGACGCAATAATTGCTTCCATTTCCTTAACCGAAACACTTTTTTTCTCAGCAATGCGCTTAAACTCATCATAAACCTTTTTAATATCCTCCTGTGATAAATCATATCCAAGACTGAGTATAGCAGCACTTACAGCTTCAATATTATCACTTTTATCGAGAGCAAAGATAGTATTTTCATCTGATGATACTTTGTTTTCATAATTTTCACTGCCGTCTATTATCCACTCAATTCGTGATATAATACGGCCCGAGGAAGTGAAATCAATATCGGTCTTAAGCGAACTATGGAACTCGCAAGTACGGAATATCTGGATAGCGGTTTTAAGTTCGGTAATACCACAATCAACACCGGTTTTTATAAGGTCAACACCGTCTTTTATAACTGTGAATGACGAAGCCGCCGCCATACCGGTAATATCAGAACAGCAAATACCCCATTTTATATCCTTGTCAGCTTTAGTAAGATTTTTAATTTCAGATACGAACTGTGCCATTTCATCCGGAAAGAAAACACCTTCCTTATCATAAAGAGTAACCGTTTTAGCACCGTTTGAAACTGCCGATTTTATAATCTCTGCAAGTGTGTTTTTCTCTGCTCTTGTTGCATCAAGAGCGCAGAACTCAATATCTGTGCATTTAGAGTTTGCAAATGCCACCAACTCACCGGCAAACTTTGCCATAGCAGGACCCTTTTTATGAAAACCGTATTCCATACCAACATCTGATACCGGAAGCGATATCCTGATTCTCGGCTTAGATACAGCATTAAGCGCATCAGCAACAACTAATATATCATCTGCACTTGTTCCGCCATCAACCGAAATTAGGCCCGATTTCACAAAGGATGCAATCGTTTTAATTAGTAAAACATCCTTTGCCACATTTTTAATACCGGGTAATTCAATTATATCAACATTAAGTTTTCCAAGTTGTTTTGCAATTTCAATACTCTCCTTAAAACCGAAAGTATTATTTTGACTAAGTGTAGAATCAGCAACAATAACCTTTTTCATAAAAATACCTCACACAAAAAAATAGTCCCCGAAGTTACTAAAAGTAACTTCGGGGACGAATAATATTCGCGGTACC
>JAFXNY010000091.1 GCA_017529165.1 Clostridia bacterium | reverse complement strand
ATTATAAAACTCCTCAAAATCATACGCCACGGGATAAGAAACCTTTATGTCGTGCTGACTGTTTTTCTTTATCAACTCTGTTACATACGCCGCTTCCTCAACGGCTTCGGTTTCGTTTACGGCGGTAGAGTAAAAATAAATTCCGACAGGTATGCCGTTTTTATAGGCGTTAAGGATATTATATTCAAAGGTAGCGTCCATTACTATTTTACCCGTGAGATACCCTCTGTATCCGCAACGAATCATAGCAAACTGCACTCCGCTTTTTTTAACTGCCGCCCAATCTATACTTCCGTTATGGCTTGATACATCTATACCGTATATGTAATCGGGATTACCCTTGCAGGCGCTTATATTTATTGTAGCGGTTTTTGAGGCAACATTTTGAGGTTTTTCCGCAACATAGCTGCCGTTTTTATTATCCTCTTTTGAATCCGCCTTTGCCACCTCTACCTTTGGCACATTTATCTTTTTGCCCTTATAGGCGACCTGCTTTTCAACCGGCTGAATTACCGCCGGCACGGTATTCACCTCAACAATCTCCTGCGGCTCAGGCTCAGATGCTTCGGTAAATACAGAAGAATTAAACGAATAGCTTGAAAAATATTTTTCCGGCGCGCCCGACTCAAAATGCTTAACTATTATCGCCGTTACGGCAGATGCCGCCACAACGCCTACTATTGCCGCCGGTATTGCAAAAAGCACCGGTTTTGATTTAAAAAACCTATAAACTGCACTGAACATTATTTCTCCTCCAAATAGCCTTGTAATTTTATCACTTTCCGTCTTACTTTGCAACAAATATTGCTTTTTTTCTATTGCCAAATTAAGGTATATGTTATATAATAATATTTAGTTAGAATATGGAGGTGTCCGTTTGCAAGGTGAAATAAAAATTTCCGCCGCCATAGTAACCTATAACGATGGCGATAAGGCGGCCGCGGCAATCGCTTCAATCCTTGCCCACTGCAAAAAATACCCCATTGAGCTTTATATTGTGGATAATAACTCCTCGGATGATACGCTTAAAAGAATAGATTATATAAAAAACTCAGTCAAAATCATACAGCTTGACCGCAACATTGGCTTTGGTCAGGCTCATAACAAGGTTCTTGATTTGGTGGATAGTAAGTATCACTTTGTGATAAACCCTGATATAACGGTGAATTCCGATGTGTTTGCCGATGTGGTTGATTATATGGAGAAAAATCCGGATGCAATTATGGCGGCTCCGAATATTTTGAATGGCGATGGCACGGTGCAGTATTTACCAAAGAGTGTTCCCACATTCAAAAGATTGTTTTTAGACAGGCTTTCATCCTCTGTGCGCGATGAGTATGTTTGGCGAGATAGGGAGATAACAAAGCCCTGCGAAATTGATTTTTGCAGCGGATGTTTCTTTTGTATGCCTACCGATTGCTTTAAACGGTTAAACGGTTTTGATAAAAGATATTTTATGTATCTTGAAGACGCGGATTTAACGCTCAGAGCCAAAAGGCTCGGCAAGGTGATTTTTTTGCCCGATATCAGCGTTACTCACCTTTGGGGACGGGGAAGTCACAAAAATTTAAGACTTTTTGTTATTCACTTAATTTCCTGCATTAAGTTTCTTATAAAATGGAGGGGTAAAACAGAATGAAGATAATGATTACCGGCGCCGCTGGTCAGCTTGGAAATGAGCTTACTTCAATTTTAAAATCGGGGAAAGCGGAAATCGGCACGATTGACGGCAGATACAAAGATACCGAAATCATCGCCGCCGATATAGGCGATTTTGATATTACCGATATGATATCGACAAGGGCGTTTATAAAAAACGCACGCCCGGATATAATAATCAACTGCGCGGCTATGACGAATGTTGACGGTTGCGAAACAGATTTTGAAACCGCATTCAAGGTAAACGCGGCAGGGGTAAGAAACCTTGCAATTTGCGCAAAGGAGCAAAACGCGAAGTTTATTCATGTTTCTACCGATTATGTGTTCGCGGGTGACGGTGTGCGCCCTTATCGCGAATGGGATGTTATCAATCCTCAAAGCGCATACGGTGCTTCAAAGGCGTTAGGCGAAAAGTATGCTATGTCTTTCAATGATAAGACCTTTATTGTACGCACATCGTGGCTATACGGATACATCGGCAAGAACTTTGTAAAAACAGTAAGGCGTGTAATAAGGGAAAAAGGCAGTATCACGGT
>JAFXNY010000090.1 GCA_017529165.1 Clostridia bacterium | reverse complement strand
GAAAATCAGTATGATTTTCGGACTGCACTCCACTCCCGCCAATACCACCCACGCCCCTTAAAAACCGCTCAACAGAGCGGTTTTCGCTTACAAGGAGTTTTTCCGCCGCACATGTCTCCGGAAAAACATAATGCGTAGCTCTCGCTACGCAAATGCTTAAAAATTAAGTTTTTTGACAGGCTGAAGCCCGCCTTTTAAGGCGGGCTTAAAGTTATATTTTTTATCAGTAAATAAACTTACCGTCGGCAACATTTTTAAGGTGCTCGCCATAGGGCGATTTGCCGTAACGCTCGGCCGATTCGACAAGTTTTTCTTTATCAATCCAACCGTTCACATAAGCGATTTCTTCAACGGCGGAAATCTGTATTCCCTGACGCTTTTCAACAACCTTCACAAACTCGCTGGCTTCGCTTAAAGCATCCATAGTGCCTGTATCAAGCCATGCATAGCCGTGGCCTAAGGTTATTACATTAAGGGTCCCCTCATTAAGATACATACGGTTAAGGTCGGTAATCTCAAGCTCTCCTCGTTTTGACGGCTTTATCTGCTTTGCAAAATCTACAACTCGGTTATCGTAAAAATAGAGACCTGTTACGCAATAGTTTGACTTTGGATGTTCGGGTTTTTCCTCAATGGAAATTGCCTTGCCGTTTTTATCAAACTCAACTATGCCGAAGCGCTCCGGGTCATCAACATAATAACCGAACACGGTAGCGCCGTGTGTTCTCGCCGCCGCCTCTCGCAAATGTGCTTTAAGACCGCTTCCGTAGAATATATTATCTCCGAGCACCATAGCACAGCTGTCACCATTAATAAAATCTTCGCCTATTAAAAACGCTTGAGCCAGACCGTCCGGCGACGGTTGAACCGCATAAGAAAGGTTTATTCCGTAGCGGGAGCCGTCCCCTAAAAGTCTCTCAAAATTAGGGAGGTCAATCGGAGTTGAAATAATAAGTATATCTCTTATTCCCGCTTTCATAAGGGTTGAAAGCGGATAATAAATCATCGGTTTATCATATACGGGCAAAAGCTGTTTTGAAGTAACCATAGTAAGCGGATAAAGGCGTGTTCCGCTGCCGCCGGCAAGAATAATTCCTTTCATAAAAGCACCTCTTAAATCTCTTTAATTTCTATTGAGTTTATAACTACATCTTTTATCGGTTTATCATTAGCACCCACAGGTACATTGGCAATGCTATCCACAACATCAATACCGTTTATTACTTGACCGAAAACAGTATGGCGGAAATCAAGCCATGGTGTTCCGCCGAGTTCCTCATAAGCGGTAACTATATCTTCGGGAAAGCCCCTATCCTTCATATCTCTCATTTGAGACAGCATATTTTCGGGAACACTCTTTGCCCCGACTATAAAAAACTGACTGCCGTTAGTCCCCGGCCCTGCATTTGCCATTGAGAGTGCGCCTCTTATATTATGAAGCTCGGTATCAAACTCATCCTCAAAGCTCTCTCCCCAGATAGACTCACCGCCCATACCTGTAGCCGTAGGGTCTCCGCCCTGTATCATAAAGTCCTTTATTACCCTGTGAAAAACTATTCCGTTATAATAGCCGTTTTTTGCGTGGGTAATAAAGTTTTCCGTAGCCTTTGGAACCTTATTACAAAAAAGCTTAATTTCTATATCTCCCATATTTGTATGCATTAAAGCAACGGTATCTCCGCTTTTAATGCTTTCAAGTTGATAAGTTGACATAAACACACTCCTTTTTTTGTTATTCTAACAGTATTTAACATTTTTGGCAACAATTATTTGCTATGAAAGTGATTGTATATGTTTTGGGCTGTCCTTTTACTTATTCCGCTCACTGATAACAACTCTTCTGTTCCGGCATTTTTAATTGCGGTAACTGTCTTAAAACGGCGAATGAGCGCACGAGCGGTTTTCTCGCCTACGCCCTCAATCTCTGTAAGTGACGAGCCGAGCATTTTTTGGCTACGCTTCTTACGGTGATAGCTTATAGCGTACCTGTGAACCTCATCCTGAATGGCGGTTATAAAACTGAAAACTGCCCTGTTGCCTTTTATTTCTATATCCTCACCTGTTGTGGCAATAGCACGGGTTTTATGCTTGCCGTCTTTAACCATACCGAAAACCGGAACATCTATATTATGCGCTTTAATTACCGGCAGAACCGCCGAAATCTGACCGGTACCGCCGTCCAGCAAAATAAGGTCTGGAAGACGGGAAAAGCCCTCATTCTCTCCTTTTTCGTATTCATTTAATCTCCGGTCTAAAACCTCCGCCATAGAGCGGTAATCATCCTGCCCTGAAAAGCTCTTTATCTTAAAATGCCTATAGGCTTTTTTATCCGGTTTTCCGCCTATATACACCACCATACCGGCAACATTTTCCTCTCCGCCGGTATTGGATATATCGTAAGCTTCTATTACTTCCGGGGTTTTCGGTAGCGCCAGCATTTCTTTAAGCTCGCTTAGCACTGCGGTTTGACCGCTTGTTCTGTTAAGCCTTAAAGCCAAGCTCTCTACCGCATTTTTAAGGCACATATCCACAAGCTTTTTTTGTTCCCCTCGCTCGGGGCAGATTATTTCCGTTTTTCTGCCCAAAGCCTCTGAAAGCCACCTCTTTATAAGCTCGCTATCGTCCAAGATACTATCAAGCAGTATTCTGCGTGGGAAATCTTTTTCGCCGTCATAATACCGCCTTAAAAACTCGCTGTAAAGCTCACTCTTTTCATAAACACCATCTACAAAAAATATCTTTTTATCCACCATCCGGCTGTTTCTGAACACGAGCACGCCCACACAGCACAGGTCTCCGTTTCCTACACTCGCAAAAACATCCTGCGAAGGATAGGTGCACATAACCACCTTTTGCCGCTCAGATATTTTTTTAATTGCATTTATCCTATCACGCAGTTTAGCGGCATATTCAAAATTGAGATTTTCGGCAGCGGTATTCATCTTATCGGTAAGCTTACTTACCGTATTAGCATCCATACCGTTTTTAATAAATGAAATTGCAGAGTTTACCGATTCGTTATAATCTTCTATGCTTACCTTTCCCCTACAGGGTGCATCGCATCTGCCGATGTGAAAATTAAGGCAGGGCTTTGAGGGTTTATCAAACGAACGGTTGCAATCGGGCAGTTTGAATATCTTTATTGCTTCATCCACCGTATCTTTTACTACATAGGACGAGTAATAAGGTCCTATATACTCGGCTCTTTTATCGGCAGTATCTTTGCTTGTGGTAATTTTCCGCCACTTATCGCCTGTTATCTTTACATAATGATAGCCTTTATCGTCCTTAAGCAATATGTTATATTTAGGCTGATTTTGCTTAATAAGAGAGTTTTCAAGAATGAGCGCTTCAAACTCGCTTTCACACAGCACAAAATCAAAATCTTCTACATTCTCGACCATTTTGCGTACCTTAGGGGCGTGCTGGTTGCCGGTGCCGAAATACTGCGTAACACGGTTTTTAAGCGCCTTTGCTTTGCCTACATATATTATCTCTCCGGACTTATTGCGCATTATATAAACGCCGGGGGTTTTGGGCAGTTTATTTGCTTTAGCTTTTAGGCGTTTTAACCGCTCATCATTTTTATCTGTGCTCATTCTCTCGCCTCCTTTAAGGACATTTTACCCTAATTTAGTATTAAAAGCAACAAAAAGCCTTTTCCGCAAACAAAGCACGGAAAAAGGCTTTCACTCATAATGCTTTTTGTGAACATCTATTCTTGAAACCGCACGGGCTAAAGCTGCCTGCGCCTCACGGTACTCACGGATACTGCGCTTTTGAAGTACCGCTTCTTTCATTTGGTCCGCTATCTGCCGTGCTTTGATAACATCTATCTCTTCGGGGCGTTCGGCTGTATCAACAAGCACGAGCACATCATTATTTTCTATTTTAACAAGGCCGTCTGAAACGGCGGCAAATTGGTCTTTGCCGCCCGGCACTCTGTAAGTAAGCCTGCCTGCAACGATAGCGCATATTGCTTTAGTATGGTGAGCGAGTATGCCGTACTGTCCCCAAGGGGTTGGTATTATAAGCGACTCACATTCGCCCTCGTAAAGCACCTTATCTGCGGCAAGAATATGAACGATAAAGGTATTCATATCATACTCTCCGCCTTTTTGATTACTTCGTCTATCGTGCCCACATTGAAAAACGCCTCTTCAGGTAACCCATCCATTTCTCCGTTTACAATCATCCGAAAGCCACGCACTGTTTCTTTAAGTGGCACATAAACGCCTGCCTTGCCGGTAAACTTTTCGGCAACAAACATAGGCTGTGATAAAAACCTTTGAATCTTTCTCGCACGCATTACGGTTTTCTTATCAGAATCGCTTAACTCTTCAACACCGAGAATTGCGATAATATCCTGAAGGTCGTTATACTTTTGCAGTGTTTCCTGAACGGCACGGGCAGTATTATAATGCTCTTCACCTAACACTTTTGCACTTAGTATTCTTGATGTTGACTGTAAAGGGTCAACCGCCGGATATATGCCCTGTTCTGCGATTTTACGGGAAAGCACCGTGGTAGCATCAAGGTGGGTAAAGGTTGTAGCAGGTGCCGGATCGGTAAGGTCATCCGCCGGTACATAAACCGCCTGCACCGATGTTACAGAGCCACGCTTGGTTGATGTTATTCTTTCTTGAAGTTCGCCCATTTCCGAAGAGAGTGTAGGCTGATATCCAACCGCCGAGGGCATACGGCCGAGTAGAGTGGATACCTCGCTTCCTGCCTGAACAAAGCGGAAAATATTATCGATAAATAAGATCACATCTTTACGCTGTGTGTCACGAAAATACTCTGCCATAGTAAGACCGGACAGCGCCACACGCATACGAACACCGGGCGACTCATTCATCTGCCCGAACACAAGTGCAGTTTTATCTATAACACCACTCTCGCACATCTCGTTCCAAAGGTCGTTGCCCTCACGGTTTCGCTCGCCCACGCCGGCAAAAACCGAATATCCGCCGTGCTCCATAGCAACATTGTGAATAAGCTCTTGTATCAGTACTATTTTACCAACGCCTGCGCCGCCGAAAAGGCCGATTTTACCGCCTTTGGCGTACGGCTCTAAAAGGTCGATTACCTTAATACCCGTTTCAAGTATCTCTGCCGAGGGCTGTTGCTCTTCAAATCTCGGCGGTTTTCTGTGAATAGGCATTTTAAGCGTCTCATCGGGAAGAGCTTCTCCGCCGTCTATTACATCGCCTAATACATTAAACATACGACCGAGCGTTACATTGCCTACAGGTACTGTTATACCCTCGCCGGTATTTACAACCTCCATACCTCTATAAAGCCCGAAGCTATCTGACAAAACAAGACATCTTACAACCCTGCCGCCGATATGGTCTGCTACTTCAAGGGTTTTTTCGTCACCGTCAAGGCTCACCTTAAGTGCAGTTTTTATTTTAGGGAGGGGGCCTTCGCTAAACTCGCAATCTACAACAGGGCCGGAAATCTCAACTATCTTACCGATATTCATTTATTTTCCTGCCTCGCTTTTCTCTTTGTTTTTGTGCTCTGGCTCCGGCACTAACCTCGGTAATCTCCCTTGTTATATCCGCCTGCCTTAATCGGTTGTATTGCCCTCGCAGTTCGGATATTATTTTTTGGGCATTATCGTTTGCCGAGCTCATGGCAGACATCCTTGCATTCTGTTCACTGCAAAAGCTATCTACAAGAGCACTGTATATAAAGCCGGTTAAAAATGCCGGCACTATACTGTTTAGTACCCGTTTTGCATCCGGCCAAAACTCAAAACCGCTCTTTTTATAATTGCCTGCAACCGTAAAATCTTTGCGTTTAAGCGGTAAAAGCCTTACCGTTTCAGCCGATTGGCTGATGCCTTTCTTCAAATCTGTATACACTATATAGATTTCATCGGCAGTCTTGCTTTCATACAAATCAAGCAGTGTTCTGCAAATCTCACGGGCACGCCCGATAGTGGGGTTTTGCGCCGTATAAAGAAAGCTTTGCTCAATAGGTATGTTATGACGGGCAAAATACTGCCTGCCATACTCACCTACAACAAACAGCTTTGTATCAGGGTTTATATTAAACAGTTTTTCCACCGCTCGTATTGCATTTTGATTGTATGCGCCTGCGAGCCCCTTATCCGCCGTAATTACAAGGCAGGCATCCGGCTTATCGGATGCACTTTTGTAATCTTTAGAATAAAAATACTCACTTTCTATATCATCAAAATATCCGAATATTCTGCCGATTTCCTGCTTTAGAGCTGAAAAGTACGGCGCTGTACTATCAAGCTCGGCTTTTGCCTTTCGCATTTTAGCGGAAGATATTAAGTACATAGCGTTTGCTATTTTACCTGTATCCTTTACACTGCTGATTCTTTGCTTTATTTCTTTTGTGTTAGGCATATTATCACCCTTGGGCACACAGAATAACGGCTTCAGTTATCCGGCTTATTTCTTCTTTTGTAATTTTGCCTGTTTTTTCAAGGTTTTCGCATATTTCCGGAAGATTATTCTTTACAAACTCTAAAATCTTTACTTTAAGTATAGCCACCTGCTCTGCCGGCACATTATCAAAAGCATTGGACGAAGCCGCTAATAAAAGAATGACCTGTTCGTATTGTTTAAGCGGTCTATACTGTTCCTGACGCAACAACCATAAAAGGTTTTTTCCGTGATTGAGTGTTTGCTTTGTGGAATCGTCAAGGTCGCTTGAGAACTGATTGAAAACCTCTATTTCCTTGTATTGAGCGAGTGTAAGCCGCAGCGAACCGCTCGCTTTTTTAAGCGCCGAAGTCTGCGCCGCACCGCCCACACGGGACACCGAAAGTCCAATATTAACAGCCGGTCTTTGCCCCTCAAAAAACAAATCGCTTTCAAGGAAAATCTGACCGTCGGTTATGGATATTATATTAGTAGGTATATATGCCGAAACATCCCCTGCCTGTGTTTCCACAATAGGCAGTGCCGTAATAGAGCCGCCGCCCAATTTATCCGAAAGCCGGGCTGACCGTTCAAGCAATCTTGAATGCAGATAGAACACATCACCTGGGTACGCTTCTCTGCCGGGGGAGCGCTCAAGCAAAAGGCTTAGTGCTCTATAGGCAATAGCATGCTTCGATAAATCATCATATACTATTAAAACATCCCTGCCGTTATACATAAAATATTCCGCTAATGCACAACCAGCATAAGGCGCTATATACTGAAGCGATACAGGGTCGCTTGCAGAGGCACTCAAAACTATTGTATATTTATCGGCACCGTTTTCTTTAAGCACATTACAAATCTGCGCCACGCTTGAAGCCTTTTGACCTATCGCCACATAAATGCATACTATATCATTATCTTTTTGATTAAGTATAGTATCTATGGCAATAGCGGTTTTCCCAGTCTGCCTGTCACCTATTATAAGCTCTCGCTGACCTCGACCTATCGGGAACATTGAATCTATGCACAAAAGCCCTGTCTGCATAGGAGTATTAACCCCTTGCCTTTCTATAATGGCAGGGGCCTTTGCTTCTATCGGGAAATAACCGCCCGCCTCAATTTTTCCTTTGCCGTCAATCGGGTTGCCGAGCGCATCCACAACACGACCTATAAATGCTTCGCCCACCGGTATTCCGGCAGTTTTGCCCGTTCTTTTTACCGTGCTGCCCTCATAAACATTCCCGTCATCGCCAAAAAGAATACAGCTTATATAATCACGCTTCAGTTCTTCAGCCATACCCCTTACGCCGCCGGCAAATATCAAAATCTCGCCGTAGCGTACTCTGTCCAGTCCGCAAACGGTTGCAATTCCATCACCGACCGTAAGAACGGTTCCCCTCTGTGAAAACTCATCTGAGGGTTCCCAAGAATCTATCGCATCACTTATTAAGGAGACTATATCACCCTTGCTTGAAGCGAGGCTTGTTAGCATCCCCTCTAATTCGTTAAGGCGTTCTCTTACTCTTGAATTAAGCATTCTTTTTCTCCGGTTTAGCAGATTTTTCCATTAGTACTTTTTCAGCCGCTTTGACTGCCAAAACAGCCACTTCTTCCCGTGCATCGTTAATGATACGGCTTTTTTCTCGGAGTGCCGCTTCTTCTGCATCCCTTAAAATCTTTGCCTTTTTATCTTTTGCCTCTTTAACAATGCTTTCCGCTTCATTTTCGGCTTCAAGCCTTGCTTTAGTCATCATTTCAGATATTTCTGCTTGGACGCCCGAAAGCTTTTCTTCAGCCTGCCGTTTAGTTTCATCAGCTTCGGTGAGCTTTTTATTAGCTTCATCGTCAAGCGCTTTGTATTTCTCAGTTCTATCATCCATAAACTTCTTTACAGGCTTATACAAAAGCAGATAAAGCCCACCAAAAAGCAATGTGAGGTTGAACATATGCAGAAGTATCTGCCCGAAATTGATATTCAGTGGTAGTGACATTTACCCACCGCCTTAAAGCACAAATATAATAAGTATCGCTACAATAAGCGCATAGATTATCGCCGTTTCAATAAACACAAGACCGAGCATAAGGGTTGTTCTGATTTTGCCGTCCGCTTCGGGTTGACGGGATATGCCGTCCGCCGATTTTGCTATAGCAAAGCCCATACTTATTGCTCCCACAGCGGCAACAATCGCAACACAGGCTGCCGCAGCTATTGCTTTACTGCTTTTTCCCGAAGACTCCGTTTCAGTTTGTGTTTCGGCAGCTACCGCAGAGCTATCCTCGCCCTCGGCAAAGCAAGCATACCCTGAAAACAGGGTAAATACCAATAAGAATACCGCCACAAGCGCTAAAACTCTTTTAATTGATTTGTTCATTTTGTTTCCTCCGATTTCTTTTAGGCTTTTTAAGTCTTACGGTTTTTTCGGAGACTTCTCCGTAGAAAACCGTAGTAAGCATTGTTAAAACATAGGTTTGAATAAGCGCATGCAGTGCCGTAAATAAAACGCCCACAACTACCGGCAGGGCAAAACTAAGCCCCACATAATAATAGACAAGCTCGGTAACCAAAAGACCGCTGAGTAACGCACCGAAAAGACGGAAGCTCATAGATATAGGCAGTGAGAACTCTTTAAGAGCGCTAAAAAGCCCCTTGATACCGTTGCCTAAAATACCGCCAAACAATATTACCAGATACGAAGTAACGCCCATAGCTATAGCACCGTTTATGTCAGATAGCGGTGCCGGAAGCGATATACTTCTCCCCGCTGTTGTAACACCCTGAAGACCTAACAGCTCAAAAAGCGTTCCTAAACATATATAAGTGCCGGCAGTAAATACATACGCACCTAAAAAGTAATTCTTATGCGGACTGTTACCCTTTGCGAGACTATCAAAAAAGCCTACGGCTTGTTCTAAAAGCAACTGAAACTTATTGGGTATGTTAGTGAACTTCGGTATGGCGAAAATGCGGACTAAAAGAGCGAACACGAGAAGTATTCCTGTTACCGTAAACGCTGAAATCACCGCTGGGTTAACATCAACAACACCGAGGAAACTAATCTTATTTGTTTCGTGAAGTACGGCGTCCCTCATAGTTTCCTTAATACTTTCATCGTTTTGTGTGCCGCTAAGCATAAGAGACGATACCAAAAAAGCCGCTGCGCACAAAGCCCAAACGGATAAGAAAATTATCCGTCTTTTTTTACTCATACGCAACCCCCCAAACCAATACTTGACTGATTGTTTTTGTTTAGTAAATTATATCACTATTGACTTAAAAGTCAATATTTGAGCACAAATAGGGAAATATTGAAATATTTTGAAAAAAATACAATTTTTTCCTTGACAGGAGCCCTCCTGTGGTATATAATAACACATTACTATTGATGATGGGGGAATGTGCGCCTTTATAAGGTTTTTATTGTGAAAAACATAGAAATATTGGGCGTTTTTTCTCCTTTTTTTATGATTTTTGTAATTTATATTAGGAGTGATTTTTAACCTATGGAGAAATCAGCAATGGTTAAACCGATTAAATTGGGTAACAACACTCGTATGACGTTTTCTAAAATCAATGAGGTTATTGATATGCCTAACCTCATTGAGATACAGAAAGATTCATACAACTGGTTTATCCAAAAGGGCCTTAAAGAGGTCTTTGAGGATATGTCGGCCATTACCGATTACAGCGGAAATCTTGTTTTGAGCTTCATTGATTACAGGCTTGATGAACAGCCGAAATATGATGTTACAGAATGCAAAGCGCGTGATACAACATATGCGGCTCCGCTTCGTGTAACGGTTCGCCTGCTCAACAACGAGACCGGTGAAATCAAGGAAAGCGAAGTGTTTATGGGCGATTTCCCGCTTATGACCGAGTCGGGCACTTTCGTTATAAACGGTGCAGAGCGTGCTATTGTATCTCAGCTTGTTCGTTCACCCGGTGTATATTATGCGGAGAAGGCGGATGAAAAGACCGGCAAACGCCTGTTTTCATCCACAATTATTCCCAACCGTGGTGCTTGGCTTGAATATGAAACCAGCCCAAATGATGTTCTTTATGTTCGCATAGATAAAAACCGCAAGCTGCCTCTTACCGCTTTTGTTCGTGCTTTAGGCTTGGGTTCAAACCAGCAGATTCGTGAGCTTTTAGGGGAGGACGAGCGTCTTGCCGCAACCCTTGAAGCAGACGATACTAAAAATGTGGATGACGGTCTTGTTGAGGTTTATAAAAAGCTCCGTCCGAGCGAGCCTGTAACAATCGATGGTGCAAAAGCTTATTTAGAGCAGATGTTCTTTGATGTTCACAGGTACGATCTCTCCCGTGTAGGCCGTTATAAATATAATAAAAAGCTTTCTTTGGCTTCTCGTATAAGAGGGCATATTCTCGCACGCCCTGTAGCAGATCCTATGACCGGTGAGATACTTGCCGATGAGGGTGTTACGGTAACCACCGAAATTGCTAAAATGCTCGAGTCAAAGGGCGTTTATGAGGCATATATAAATGTAACTGATTTTGAGGGCAAAACAACCGAAGTTAAGGTTCTTACAAATAAAATGGTAGAGCTTAAGGACTTTGTAAAGCTTACCGAAAAAGAGCTTGCCGAGCTTGATGAAAAAGGCATTAACGAAAAAGTAAGCTTTGATGTTCTTAAAACTATTCTTGATGAAAATCTTGATAAAAAAGCGCTTAAAGCCGCTCTTGTTGAGAGTGCGGACGCACTGATACCAAAGCATATTGTTCTTGAGGATATCTTTGCAAGCATAAACTATTTTCTCGGTCTTCCGCACGATGTGGGCACAGTGGATGATATCGACCACTTGGGCAACCGTAGAATACGCTCGGTAGGCGAGCTTCTGCAAAATCAGTTCCGTATCGGCTTTTCCCGTATGGAGCGTGTTGTTCGTGAAAAGATGACCTTGCAGCTGCAGGATATTGAGAACACCACACCGCAGTCACTTATAAATATACGCCCGATTGTAGCGGCTATAAGAGAGTTTTTCGGTTCTTCACCGCTTTCGCAGTTTATGGACCAGACCAATCCGCTCTCCGAGCTTACTCACAAGCGCCGTTTATCTGCGCTCGGCCCTGGCGGTCTTTCCCGTGACCGTGCATCATTTGAGGTGCGTGATGTTCACTATACCCACTATGGCCGTATGTGCCCGATTGAGACTCCGGAAGGTCCTAATATCGGACTTATTTCCTATCTTGCAACCTATGCAAAAATAAATAAATACGGCTTTATCGAGGCTCCGTTCCGCCGTGTTGATAAAAAGACCGGCAGGGTACTCGAAGAAGTAGTTTATATGTCGGCAGATGAAGAGGACGAGTTTGTAGTCGCTCAGGCTAACGAACCGCTTGATGAAAACGGCTACTTTGTAAATAAAAAGGTTAATTCCCGTTATCATGACGGTTTCCATGAGGTAGAAGCCTCCCGTGCCGACTTTATGGATGTATCGCCTAAAATGGTAGTATCTGTTGCAACGGCTATGATACCTTTCCTTGAGAATGACGATACAAACCGTGCGCTCATGGGCTCTAACATGCAGAAGCAGGCAGTGCCACTTTTGCGCCCTGAAAACCCGATAGTTGCTACCGGTATGGAATACAAGGCGGCTATTGACTCGGGCGTTGTAGTATTATCAAAGCGTGCCGGAACGGTAAGCTATGTTAGTGCGGATACAATAAAGATTCGTGCT
>JAFXNY010000089.1 GCA_017529165.1 Clostridia bacterium | reverse complement strand
AGAATAGATCCGCAAACCGATATATTAGGCTCTGTTGTGCAACCGTTCAGGGCAACTGCAACAAAGGTTCGTGAGGCTGTAGGTGATTTTGTATCCGCTTACAACGGTGGAAATGCCCTTATGATAAAAAATGCCGAGCTTTCCGCCGAAATAGACGAATTGCGTGAAAAGCTGGCTGATTACGAAGAGATATCCGCTCAAAATGAAACATATAAAAAATATTTAGGTATAAAAGAGGCACACAGCGATTTTTCGTTTGTTTCAGCAAATCTCATAGCTAAAGATTCTGACGATCCTTACAAAGGCTTTATAATAAACAAAGGTTCAATGTCTGGTATTAAAAAGCACGATCCTGTTATAACAAGCACCGGACTTGTAGGGTATATATCAGATGTAGGTCTTACATCCTGCAAGGTTACAACAATACTTAGTCCCTCAATCACGCTGGGCGCTATTGATAACCGTTCTTCAGATTCGGGACTCATTACCGGAAGACTTGAGTTTGCAAGGGATGACAAGTGTGTGCTTAAAAACCTAGCACGCTCAAGTGCTGTGGCTATAGGCGATTATATATCAACCTCCGGCGAGGGTGTGTTCCCGGGCGGTCTATTGGTAGGCTCAATAGAGTATATCGGCACAGACAGTGTAAACTCTTCTATTTACGCCGAGGTAAAGCCGTTTGTAGATTTCTCGGAAATCAGGGATGTTATGGTAATAACCTCTTTTGACGGACAACTTGCAGGGCAGGACGACTGATATGAAAACTCTCAAAAAACCCTTATATGTTGCTGTAATCAACGCCTTATTGTTTTTTGTTCTTATTATTCTACATTACAGCGGTATTTCTGTGAAAATAGGCAATGCCAATGCTTTTTCGGCGTTAGCTCTTTTGGTAGCGATTATAATGTTTTCAAATGAACTTACCGGAGTGCTTACCGGAATGGCGCTCGGCATTATTATAGACAGCGTATCCTCAACACCTATAGGCTTTAATGCGATAACGCTTACACTAATTTCATTTTTAGTTACTCTACTTTCTCATTATCTTTTTAACCGTAATCTCAAATCTGCAATGGCGCTCTGCCTTATTTGCTGTGCACTTTATTTTGCCGCAAGGTGGCTTGTTACATTTGCGTTTGCAGGCGATATAAAGGGCAGTTTTACATATCTTTTCAGCTTTGCGGCGACAAGTGCAATTTACACGGCTGTTTTTATTATTCCTTTCTTTTATTTGGAAAAAAGGTTATTTTTTAAAATCTAGTTTAAGCGAGGTGATAGTGTGCCTTTTACAAAAAAGAGACAGACGGCTCTAACAGTGCTGTCTGTAATTCTCGTAATAGTGCTTTTGGTATATACCGCCAGGCTTTATTCAATTCAGGTTATAAATGCAAAAAAGTATTCCTCTGCGGCAAAAGGCGGCACTATTGTCCGCACTTCTGTATTAAAGGCCTCAAGAGGAGAGATACTTGACCGCTACGGCAGGCAAATTGCTATAAACCGTGACGGATATAATATTGTTTTTAATAAGGCGTATGTTAAAGACAACCTTAACGATGTTATTTTACAGCTTACAACGCTTTTATCAGAAAACAACTGCGATTATATAGATAAACTGCCGTTGGAGAAAACCGCCCCGTTTGACTTCAACGGAGATAATACGGATAAGCTACTCTCTACCTTAGGTCTTGCCCATTTTGCCACAAGCTCGGACTGTTTTACAAGGCTTGTTGAAAAGTATTCACTCGAAGATTATACGCCGGACGAGCAGCGTGCAATTATGGCGGCAAGATACGGTATGGATATATCCGATTTTTCGGTTTCATACCCTTATACATTTGCGGAGGACATACCGGTAGAGCTTATGAGAAAGGTCTCTGAACTCGGCTTGTTTTTAGACGGTGTTTCGGTAGATATAGTGCCTTTCAGGCAATATACCGATACATCCCTCGCCGTTAACCTTATAGGAACGGTGGGCCCGATTTACGAAGAGGACTGGGAGAAATACAAGGAAAAAGGCTATTCCTTTAATGACCGTGTTGGCAAAAGCGGTATTGAACTATGGGGCGAAGAATACCTGCACGGAACTGACGGCGAAGTTACATATTATATGGACAACAAAGGAAATATTGTTGACAGCAAGATAACAAAAAAGCCGATATCTGGCAAAACAATAGTTTTAACGCTGGACAGCAAGATTCAGCGCAAAACACAGGATATGCTCTCGAGTGCCGTTAGAAATCTTCGTGCCACCGGCGGTACGGCTACGGCAGGCAGTGCGGTTGTAATAGATATTGAAACTGCCGGAGTTATTTGTGCGGCAAACTACCCTACATACGACTCAGCCACAATGTCTCAAAACTATAATGAGCTTTTAGCCGATAAATCAAAACCCCTTACAAATAGGGCTTTCCAGGGTGTATATCCTATAGGCTCTACAATAAAGCCGATTGTTGCCACGGCGGCGCTGGAAACCGGCAAATACAAATTAGGAGATACAGTTTTCTGCTCTCAGGTTTATAATTATTTTGACGATTATAAGCCTAAATGTATGCATTATCACGGAACTATGAATCTTAAAACTGCGCTTGCACAGAGCTGTAACTATTTCTTTTTTGACCTTGGCAGAAGAGTGGGTGCCACCACACTGACAGATTATTTTAAGCAGTTTGGTTTAGGTGTTAAAACCGGAGTTGAGGTTGATGACAGTGCAGGCATACTATCAAATCCCACTACAGACGGCTTCGGCGGCGATACGCTTCAGATATCCATCGGTCAGCTTAATGCATTCACCCCGCTTCAAATGGCAAATTATGTGGCTACATTTGCAAACGGCGGTACGCATTACAGAGCAACGCTTATTGACAAAATTGTTTCCTATGACCTTAAAAAGGTTTATAACGAATGTAAGCCGGAAGTTGTAAACAAGGTTTCTATAAAACCCGAAAACATCAATGCAATCAAAGAAGGTATGCTCTCTGTTACGGTTGACGGTACGGGTCGTGCCGCCCTTGGCGATTATCCGATAAAAATAGGTGGCAAAACCGGAACCTCGCAAACAAACAGCGGTGCCGACCACAGCACATTCATAGTGTTTGCCCCCTATGATAACCCAAAAATTGCGATTTCAGTGGTTCTTGAGCACGGACATTCGAGTTTTACCTCGGGCAATATTGTAAGAAACATTTTAGACTATTGCTTCTTCTCGGATGAAAATAACAAAGAGGACCCTATGCCATATACCGTTCTTGATTGACAGTATATTTGTTTTGTGATAAAATCATTGTTCAGAGGTGAGAAAATGAGCATTACGATTTGTACCGTATCAGGTAAAGGCGGTACCGGCAAATCTACCATTTCTTCAGCGCTCGGCATTGCGGCGGCGCTATCAGGTAAAAGTGTTCTGCTCATTGACCTTGACTGCGGTCTTCGTTGCCTTGATTTAATATTCGGCATTGAAGAGAGCGTGGTTTTTGACCTCTCGGACGCACTGAAAGATAATGATATAAGCAAAGCGGCATATAAGTCTTTATATTACGAAAACATTCGGGTAATACCGGCGTCATCGGGTGTAAAAGATATTGACTTTTCAAAGCTCAAGCTATTAGTAGATAAAGCAAAAGAAAAATATGATATAATCATTTTAGATTTTCCTGCCGGTGCAGATTTTGATAATTATAATATTTTCAGTGACGCCGTATTTTTAATCGTATCAGGTGCTGACCCGATATCTGTGAGAGATGCCGCCGTGATTTCGGGCGGTATAAAATCAAGTATACCTCCCCGTCTTATCATAAACCGTTTTGATTATGATATGATAAAATGCGGAATGTATAAGAATATAGACGATATAATAGATACTTCTCTTACTCAGCTTATCGGCATAGTTCCGGCGGACAGTGAGCTTTTACTTATAAGCTCGACCCACAAATTAAAACCCAAAGGCAAAGCGCTTAAAGCTTTTGACCGTATAATTAAAAGAATACAAGGTGAGGACATTCGACTGCCACACCTTAAAAAGATATGACCCTCGAAAGGAGAAAATTATGACAATAGCACTTATAGCCCACGATGCAAAAAAGGAACTTATGGTACAGTTTTGTATTGCATACTGCGGAATACTCAGTCACCACACACTTGTTGCCACCGGAACTACAGGCAAAACGGTATCGGAGGCAACGGGTTTACAAATAACTAAGTTTTTAGCCGGCTCACAGGGCGGTTCACAGCAAATTGCCTCAAGAATAGGATGCGATGAAATAGATATGTTGCTTTTATTCCGTGATCCACTCAATCCCAAGCCCCACGAGCCGGATGAGGCATCACTCCTTAGACTTTGTGATGTTCACTGCATACCTGTTGCCACCAACATAGCAACTGCGGAAATGCTAATTCACGGTCTTGAGAGAGGCGACCTTGACTGGCGTGAAATAGTTAAAAAATCTTAATTCGGAGAAAATTAAATGTCAGAAATTAACCGTGCCGTTAAGGGTACTAATGATATTTTACCGAGCGAATCATACAAATACAGATTTGTTGAAGAAAAAATGCTCGATATTGCCTCGCTTTACGGCTTTAAGGAAATCCGCGTGCCTGTTTTTGAACACACAGAGGTTTTCAGCCGCAATGTAGGCGATAGCACAGATGTTGTGCAAAAGGAGATGTACACCTTTTTAGATAAGGGCGGACGCTCGATTACTCTTCGCCCCGAGCTTACGGCAGGCGTTGTAAGAAGCGTTATAGAAAAAGGTGTGTTAAACGAGGCATTGCCGGCAAAGGTTTGCTATATAGGCGGTTGCTACCGCTATGAAAAGCCACAGGCAGGCAGACTTCGTGAGTTCCACCAGTTTGGCGTTGAATGCTTTGGAGCCAAAGAGCCGTCTGCAGATGCAGAAATAATTGCACTAGCAAGGCAAATACTTATCACTCTCGGTGTTAAAAACACTATTCTTAAAGTCAACTCAATAGGCTGCGAGCATTGCCGCAAAAATTATGTTGAGGCTCTCAAGAGTTACTTTGAGGGTTACAAAGATACTCTTTGCGCCACCTGCAATGAAAGGCTAGTGAGGAACCCTCTTCGCATACTCGATTGCAAGTCGCCCGTTTGCTCAAAAATCGCAGAGGGCGCACCGCAGATACTTGATTTTTTGTGTGATGACTGCAAAGCACATTTTAATTCAGTAAAAGAAAACCTTTCCGCACAGGGCATACCGTTTGTGGTGGATCCGCAAATCGTGCGAGGCCTTGATTACTATAACAGAACGGTATTTGAGTTTGTATCGGACAATTTAGGCGCCCAATCCACTGTTTGCGGAGGCGGCAGGTATGACGGCCTTGTGAGCAAAATGGGCGGTAACGATATTACGGCGCTCGGCTTTGGGCTTGGCATTGAGCGGCTTATGATTATATTAAACGAGATAGGCGCCGATATGCCAGAGGATAAGAAATGTACATTGTATGTTGCGGCGGTTGGTGACAAAGCACAAATTGAAGCCGGCAGAATATGTGCGAAACTCCGGATAGACGGTATAGAGGCGCTCTGCGATTTGTGCGGCAGAGGACTTAAAGCGCAGATGAAATATGCCGATAAAATCGGAGCTAAATACACCGTTGTATTAGGTGAAGATGAGTTAAACTCCGGAAAGGTAAGTGTTAAGGATATGAAAACCGGAGAAACCTATGACTCTAATATTTCCGATATTACAGATAAAATAACCGATATTGAGTGTAAGACCGCACTGAAGTCTCTCGAAGACTCAATACTCGGCGGCGAAGAACATTAAGAGGTGTTTTAGTTGAAGCTTGATAAAATGAACGGTATGAAGCGCACGCATTATTGCGGTACGCTAAAGAATGATGATATAAGCAAAACCGTAGTAGTTTGCGGTTGGGTACAAAAGCAGAGAGATTTAGGCTCGCTTATATTTATTGACCTGAGAGACCGTACAGGGATAATACAGCTGGCTTTTGATGAAAATACCGATAAAGAAATATTCAGTAAGGCGTTTATAGTCAGAAGCGAATTTGTGCTTATGGCTAAGGGTATGGTACGCAAGCGCTCTTCAGTTAACCCCGATATCCCAACAGGAGATATTGAAATAGAGGTAAATGAGCTTAAGGTGTTAGGACAGTCCCTCACACCGCCTTTTGACATCACTGCAGAAACCAAAACAAGCGAAGATTTACGCCTTAAATACAGATATTTAGATTTAAGAAGAAGCAATCTGCAAAACAATATAATGATGCGTCATAAGATTGCAAAAATCACAAGAGATTACTTTGATGAAAACGGTTTTTTAGAGATTGAAACCCCAACCCTTATCAAATCAACACCCGAGGGTGCGAGAGATTATCTTGTCCCATCCCGTGTTCATAAAGGCAGTTTTTTTGCCCTGCCGCAGTCGCCCCAGATGTATAAACAGCTGCTTATGCTTTCGGGATTTGACCGATATATGCAAATTGCACGCTGTTACAGGGATGAAGATTTGCGGGCTGACAGGCAACCAGAGTTTACACAGGTTGACCTTGAAATGTCGTTTGTTGACCGTGAGGATATTTTTAATATAGCCGAGGGTTATGTTAAAAGATTATTCAGCGAGGTTTTAGGCGTAAATATAAAAACTCCTCTTCCCCGTATGACCTATACCGATGCTATGAACAATTACGGTTCTGATAAGCCCGATACCCGTTTTGATATGAAACTTACAGATATTTCGGATATTGTAAGAGACTGTGATTTCGGCGTGTTCAGCCAAACTGTAAAATCGGGCGGAACAGTAAGAGCGATAAACGCTAAATCGGCGGCAGAGGTTTATACAAGAAAAGAAATTGACAAGCTTACCGAAGAGGCAAAAGGCATAGGTGCTAAAGGGCTTGCGTTTATTCGCTGGATAGAAGACGAGCCTGCCTGCTCTTTCTCGAAGTTTATGACAAGTGAGCAGATGTCTGCAATTTACAAGCGTACGAATGCCGAAAAAGGCGATGTAGTTTTAATAGCTGCAGATAAGACTTCAACTGTGCTGTCGGTCCTCGGAGCGCTCAGGCTTACTGTTGCAAAAAAACTCGGCATTATCCCAGAAAATCAGTTTAATTTCCTTTGGATAACCGAGTTCCCGTTCTTTGAATACAATGAGGAAACAGGCAAATATGATGCTATGCACCACCCGTTTACCGCTCCCCTTGACGAATGTATAGAATATCTTGATACCGCACCCGAAAAAGTTTTTGCCAACGCTTACGATTTAGTGCTTAACGGCGTTGAGCTTTCAAGCGGTTCGCTTCGTATAACCGACCCCGAGCTTCAGGCACATATGTTCAGCGCATTAGGACTCTCGCACGAAGAGGCCGAGCAGAAGTTCGGTTTCCTAACAGGCGCTTTCAAGTACGGCGCACCGCCGCACGGTGGAATGGGCATAGGTCTTGACAGGCTTTGTATGATTATGACAGGAAGTGAAAGCCTGCGTGATGTTATTGCGTTCCCGAAGGTTGCCAATTCTTCGGAGCTTATGTCCGGCGCGCCGGCAGGCGTTGACAATACCCAACTCGATGACCTTGCAATAAAGGTTTCTTTACCTGAAGAAGATGAATAAAAAAATGAGTTCGCAAATTGCGAACTCATTTTTTTATTCTGCGGATGTATCTGAAGATGTTTCGGACGAAGAGACTTCTGACGACTCATCCTCTGAATAATCGGATGATGTTTCGCTTTCATCCGTCCCCGAAACTATCGAAAGCTTATCTGCTTTTATATAATATATCTTTTTATCGTACTCAATTTCTGCCCATTTATCGTTCCAAATACCCGTAACAGTAACCGAAACATCGGCTTTAAGAGTAATATCCGTTTTATATGTATCATCAAACGGTTTACTGTAAAGCACAGCTTCATCGGCTGTTTTGTATTCGTCCTCGCTTTTCTCAAACGGTATTTTTATAAGCTCGCTTGCAAGTACATAGTAATACTTATCTGATATCTTAATCTCCTTATATCTGCCTGTAAATGTATTTCTGCATAGATATATCGTGCTTTTTTCAAGGGTTAGCAGTACTTCTGAACCGTCCTCCGGTTTACTGTATGCACTGACGCCATCATTTTTACATATCAAAAACTGCGGTAAATTATCCCCCGTTTCAAAACCGCAAACATCAAGGTCAACTCTACCCGATATTCCGTCAACCGAACCGCCCGAAGTATATTGCCACATAAAAAACTTACCGTCATATTCGGTAGCCTCGGTGTAGTGCGCTAACCAGAAGTTATATTTCGCCGCCATACCGGACACCCAATACTTCTTTATCGGGTTTTTACCGGCATAGAGCATAGGCGTATAACCCTGCGCTTTTATGTAATCAAGAAACGCCGTAGTGTTTGCCGATATTTGCGCCGCTTCAAGCCCTTTAGCACGGCTGCGTGTATCGGTATTATAAAACTCCTCAAAATCATACGCCACCGGATATGTAAGCCTGACGCCTTTATTGGCTACCTCTTTTATTCGCTCTACTACATACGCCGCTTCTTCAAGCGCTTCCTGCTCGTTTGTTGCGGTAGAATAAAAATAAATGCCTACATCTATACCGTTTTTATATGCGTTTTCAATGTTATAATTAAAGGTTGCGTCTGTAACTATTTTACCGGTAAGATATCCTCTGTACCCGCACCGTATCATAGCAAACTCAACGCCACTTGCCCTTACTTTTGCCCAATCAATAGCGCCGTTATGGCTCGAAACATCAATGCCGCCGAAATATGCATTTTGCGGTTTTTTGTATTCCTTTACAGGTGCAGGGGGATCTTCAGTTTTATAGCTTCCGTTCTCTGCGTCCTCTTTAGAGTCCTTCTTTGCAACTTCGGCTTTTACAACATTTATCTGTTTTCCCTTATATGTAACCTGCTTTTCTACAGGTTGCGGCTCTGCAGGCGGCACTTCCGGCTCGCTCGGTAACTCTTCTGGTACAACAGATTCGAAGTTAATTGAAGATGTAATACTTTGTGCGTTTGCTGATACATCCTTTGATTTAAGATAATTTACAGTAATAACCGTAACCGCTGTTGCTGCCACTACGCCGAGCACCGAAGCCGAAGAAATGGCAACTGCCGGGTTTGTTTTAACAAACCGCCACAGCGTACTAAAAAACACTTTAATCTTATACATAATATCTCCGCTATATTTTATGCTGATAATTGTAACATCGCCCTTCCCTTATTTCAACCGTTTTTTGATAAAATGTTATTGCCAATTTTATCTATATGTTGTATAATTTATATAATAAAAACTAGAGGTGTTATTTTTGCCGGAGAATATAAATATTTCCTTAACAATAGTAACCCATAACGAAGCGGATAAAGCCGCAGCGGCGGCGGCAAGTATAATTGCGCACTGCAATAAATACCCCCTTTCTTTTTACATTATCGATAACAATTCAACCGATGATACATTAAAGCGGCTTGAGTTTCAGGACGGTATAAAAATAATTCGCCTTAATAAAAACATAGGCTTCGGAGCGGCACACAATAAGGCGCTCGATTATATAGATAGCGATTATCATTTTATTGTTAATCCGGATATCACAATAAACCGTGATGTATTAGCTGATATGGTTGCGTTTATGGAAGAAAACAAAAATGTTGTTATGGCTATGCCTAAAATATTAAACCATGATGGAACGGAACAGTTTTTGCCTAAAGAAAGGCCTAATTTCCGCCGTTTGTTTTTAGGGAGATTTTCAAAAGAAGTCCGCAGTGAATATGTATGGCAAAATAAAGACATAGCCGTGCCCACCGAAATAGATTTTTGCAGTGGTTGCTTTTTTTGCATAAGAACATCCGCTTTAAAGGAGCTCGGGGGTTTTGATGAGCGGTTTTTTATGTATCTTGAAGATGCCGATTTGACCATTCGTGCCAAAAGTATAGGTAAAGTAGTCATTTTGCCCGATATTTTTGTGACACATCTTTGGCAAAGAGGCAGTGCTAAAAATATAAGACTCTTTTTAATACATTTAATTTCTTGTTTTAAGTTTTTACTTAAATGGAGGGGATAAATAATGAAAATAATGATTACCGGTGCCGCTGGTCAGCTCGGAAATGAACTATGCTCTATCTTATCTTCAGGACAAGCCGAAATCGGAAAAATACCCGATATATATAAGAGTGCCGAAGTTATAAAAGCCGATATCGGTGAGTTTGATATAACCGATATGGCCTCTGCCAGAGCATTTATTAAGAAAGCACAGCCCGATATTATTATCAACTGCGCCGCTATGACGAATGTTGACGGATGTGAAACAGCGGTAGATGTTGCATTCAAGGTAAACGCCGCAGGTGTTCGCAATCTGGCAATCTGCGCAAAAGAAGAGAATGCGAAGTTTGTGCATGTATCAACCGACTATGTTTTTGCCGGAGACGGCAAAAAGCCTTACCGTGAATGGGATATAGTAAACCCCCAAAGCGTTTACGGCTCATCAAAACTGTTAGGCGAAAAATATGCGCTTGCTTTTTGTGATAAAACCTTTATTGTCCGCACTTCTTGGCTATACGGTTATGTTGGCAAAAACTTCGTAAAGACAGTACGCCGTGTTCTTAAAGAAAAAGGGCAAATAACAGTTGTAAATGACCAAAGAGGAAACCCCACAAACGCCAATGATTTAGCCTTCCATATTCTTAAAATGGCCTCAACCGAAGATTACGGCATTTACCACTGCACCGGAGAGGGCGAATGTACCTGGTATGATTTTGCCAAAAAGATTGCAGAATACTCTGGATATGACCTTAATGTTGTTAGTCCGTGTACTTCCGAGCAATTCAAGAGTCCAACAAAGAGACCCTCTTATTCATCTCTCGAAAATCTGGCGCTTTCCTGCGGTGTAGGGAACGAGATGAGAAGCTGGGAAGTAGCTCTTAAGGAATATATTTCCAAGGTTAAAGATTAAATATAAGGAGAGATATTATGAAAAACTATCTTGTAACCGGCGGTGCCGGCTTTATCGGCTCAAACTTTGTTATTTATATGCTAAATAAGTATGACGATGTAAAAATAATAAATGTTGATAAGCTGACCTATGCCGGAAACCTCGAAAACCTAAAAGAAGTGGAAAATAATCCGAATTATACCTTTATTCAGGCTGACATCTGCGATAGAGAAGCTATATCAAAGATTTTTGCCGACTATGATATAGATTATGTGGTAAACTTTGCGGCTGAAAGCCATGTTGACAGAAGCATTTCCAACCCCGAAATATTTGTAAAAACCAATGTCGAGGGCACGGTTAATATGTTGCAGTGCGCCAAGGTTGCGTGGAGTATTGGGGACGATAAATACAAGGACGGCGT
>JAFXNY010000011.1 GCA_017529165.1 Clostridia bacterium | reverse complement strand
TCTGTGAAACGGGCGAAACGCTATACGCACTTGCCGGCACAGATTATGAAATATGTGTGGCAGTTCCTATAATATCGGCAGGAGATATAACAGGCGCCGTAGTGTTTTTGCGAAACGAAAAGGCGGTAAGACCTTTTGAAAGCGATATAAAACTCGCCGGTGTAGCCGCAAAGTTTTTAGGCAACCAAACAGAATAAGCAAAAGAAAAAACCTCGCAGTTTTCTGCGAGGTTTATATTAACTGTACATTGGATTCACCTTTTTATTAAAGTTTTTTAGGGGTTCTACTAATAAACATAATATCGCCTCGATAAAACTTATTGCGTGTTCATCTTAATTGTACATCGGACTCACCTTCATTTAATTTCGTTTGAGCAAAGGTTTAGCTGTTCTTTGGACTCACCTCTTTCTCTTTTCTATCTTAATTATAACGCAGGTTTAACAATTTGTCAAGCAAAATGTTAAAAACTTTTATATAATATTTCTAAATGACATAATGACGGCATTTACAACCTTTTCCTGTTCTTATTTTTGCCGGTGCTATTGACTATTTTTTCGCTTTAGAGTAAAATATAGATGTATCGGAGGGAAAAAGAATGAATAAAAATGAAGAATACAACCCTGATTTAATAACGCTTAGTGATGATGAGGGCAAAGAGTACAATTTTGAGGTTTTAGATGCAATTGAGACCGATGAGGCAAGATATTTAGCTTTACTTCCAACTTACGATGACCCTCAGAAGCTGCTTGACGATTCGGGCGAGCTCGTAATAGTAAAAGTTGGCGAAGAAAACGGCGAAGAGTATTTTTACGAGATAGAAGATGACGATGAGTATGAAACCATTGCCGATGCTTTTGTTGACCGACTCGAAAACTTTTTTGAAATAGAGGAAAAGTAATTAGCTTTACACATATAATATAGTAAAAACTTAAGTCCTGCGCTGTGCGCGAACCGAGCTTTCATAACCCTACAACTTTATTTTTTGGGATTCGATGCTCGGGCAGTGGGCTTGCAGACCTCCCGCGGCTGTGCCGAGTTCGGAAGAAGGGAGCGCGAAGCTGTCCGGATCACACCCACCTGATTTGATTCAGGTTATTTTTAGCCGCTACGGCAGGGCGGGACCAACAAATATAAGATAAAAACAGCGGTGCAATGCACCGCTGTTTTCATGCTTTCATTATAAACTTAAGTATATCCTGTGCGGATTGTTCTTTACAGGTATCGTTGTGCATCTCATGCCGACAGTTTTCGTAAAGATGAATTGTAACATCGCAACCACTCGATTTCAGTTTTTTATAAACCGCCGTCACACCCTTGCCGTAATTGCCTACCGGGTCGTCTTCGCCGGAAATGAGCATTATAGGCATATCTTTTCTCATATTCTTAAACCATGCATTACGGTTGCAAAGAGAGTTAAGAACTATAAGGTCTTTAAGGGCGGAAAGCGTAAAGCGGAATGTGCAAAGAGGGTCTTTGGCATACGCCGCTTTTATCTCTTCGTCCTTTGTAAGCCATCCGTATTTGTTGTCAGCTTCAAACCGCTTGTTATAACTGCCGAAAGCCATGTTTTCTATAAAACCAGAATAAGAATGTTTGCCCTTAAGAAGTGTTAAAATATCAATAAGCGCAAGTCCTATACCCGCCGCAGGGTTAGGTCCGCCGGTACCGCAGATAATAAGGCGGTCTATATCGTTTTTATACTTTTCGGCGGCAAGACGGACAATAAAAGAGCCCATACTGTGCCCCATTAAATAATAAGGAAGCTTTGGGTAGTCTGCCTTTACGGCGTTGCCGAAAACAAGTACATCGTCATAAAGATACTTATATCCGTCCTTTTCGGCTATGAAACCGAGCTCGTCCTCGCTTGCGGTTTTGCCGTGCCCTAAATTATCAAAGCCACAGGCAATAAAACCGGCAGAGGCAATAAGAGCTAATAGAGAATCATACCGCCCTATATACTCGGTCATACCGTGCACCAGATGAAAAATACCCTGCGGTGTTCCGGTTGGCAGATAAATGATACCTTTAAGCATATGTACGCCGTCACTCGATAAAACCTGTTTTTCTATCGTTTGAGTATTCACAGTCTCACTCCTTGTGAAAAGCAATAGTACTGCCTATTGCCTTTTTCCAGCCGTGTAAAAGCTTTTCTCGCTCATTCTCTTCTATTTGCGGTGTGAATGTGCTTATATCATCATTTGCCTTGGCAATCGCTTTACGGCTTTTATAAAATCCGCATTTAAGACCGGCGATAAGTGCCGCACCGAGCGCCGTTGCTTCAGCATTTTGCGGTCTTTTAACGGTAACACCTGAAATATCCGATTGAAACTGCATAAGAAAATTGTTTCGGCAGGCGCCGCCGTCAACCTTTAATTCCTTAAGCTCTTCTCCGAAATCTTCCGCCATAGAGGTAAGCAGATCGTTTGTTTGATAGGCGATAGATTCAAGGCAGGCACGAACAATATGATTGCGGTTAGTTCCTCTTGTAATTCCGCAAATAGTACCCCTTGCGTACATATCCCAATACGGCGTTCCAAGTCCCGAAAAGGCAGGGACAACATAAACTCCGCCGCTGTCTTTTACCCTCTTCGCCGCCTTTTCACTGTCTGCGGCATTGGTTATAAGCCTTAATTCATCACGCACCCACTGTATAACCGCTCCGCCTATAAAAACGCTGCCCTCAAGGGCATATTGAGGTTCTTCGCCATCAAGCGTTGCGGCAACCGTTGTTATAAGTCCGTGCTTGCTTTTTACCGCACGGCTGCCTGTGTTCATAAGCAGAAAACAGCCTGTACCATAGGTGTTTTTTATATCTCCGGCAGTAAAGCAATGTTGACCGAAAAGGGCTGCCTGCTGGTCGCCTGCAACGCCTAAAACGGGTATTTTCACACCCATTATGTCAACTTCTCCAAAATTACTGCCGCTCGGTTTCACTTCCGGTAGCATTGAGCGGGGAATAGAGAAAATATCTAAAAGCTTATCATCCCAAAGTAGCGTATGAATATTAAAAAGCATAGTGCGGCAGGCGTTTGTGGTATCTGTGGCAAATATTTCGCCGCCTGATAACTTCCATAAAAGGTAGGTATCTATCGTGCCGAAAAGCAGGTCACCGTTTTCGGCTTTCTCTCTGGCACCCTTTACATTGTCAAGTATCCATTTGATTTTTGTTGCGCTGAAATAAGCGTCTATCTTAAGACCTGTCGCCTCGCTTATATAATCTTCATACCCCTGTTTCTTTATCTGCTCGCACATCTCGGCAGTCCTGCGGCATTGCCAAACAATAGCGTTATAAACAGGTTCGCCTGTGTTTTTATCCCAAACAATAGTCGTCTCACGCTGGTTTGTAATACCGATAGCCGCAATGTCTAAAGCCGTAGCGTGCGCTTCGGCGATAGCCTCAACAATCGAAGAATACTGCGCCGTAAATATCTCAATAGGGTTGTGCTCTACAAATGACGGGTTAGGGTAAATCTGTGTAAACTCGTGTTGAGCCACACTAACTGCACGGCATTCCTTATCAAAAAGAATGGCTCTCGCACTCGTTGTGCCTTCATCAAGGGTTAAAATATACTTTTTCATATTTCCTCCTCTCAGTCAACAAGTACACGGGGCACTCTCGGTGCTATACCGCAAACTATCTCGTAGTTTATGGTATCGCAAAGGGTGGCTATTTCCGTAGCGCTGAGGTCTTTGCCGAAAAGTATTACTTCGTCTCCCATATTAACATTTTCGATATCTGTAACATCAATCATCATTTGGTCCATGCAAATGCGCCCGATAATTTTTGCCCTCCTACCGCCTACTAAAACCGAGCCTTTATTTGATAGCTTTCTAGGGTACCCGTCCGCATAACCTGCCGCAACGGTGGCAATGCGCATTTCCTTTTCTGATACAAATGTTCCGCCGTAGCTAACAGGAGTGCCTGCCGGAATGGTTTTTATATGCGATATTACCGATTTCACCGTCATAGCCGGAATTAAATCGAGGTTTGTATCAAAATCTTTGTCGGGCGAGAGACCGTAAAGGATAATGCCGGGCCTTACCATACTGTGCATATATTTTTTACTGCAAACGGCCGCCGAGTTATCACAGTGGATATATTTAGGCTTAAGTCCAGCGGCCTTTATCTGTTCTACGCCGTATATAAAGCGCTCATACTGCTTCTCTGTGAAATCTGTATTTTCTTTTAATGTGGCATCTGCCATAGCAAAATGAGTGAAAACACCCTCTAAATTAAATGCCGGCATTTTTGCCGCTTTTATTGCCTGTTTGCTTTCTCCCGGCGTGTTTCTTAAATCAAAGCCTATGCGCGACATTCCGGTATCAAGCTTTATGTGAATATTTACGGTTACTTCTGCCGCATCGGCGTATTCGGATAAAAGGCGTGCGTACTCCCCAGAGTAAACACACTGTGAAATATCGTTTTCCGCAAGTGTTTCCACAAGGTTTACGGGAGTATATCCGAGAATAAGAATGCCCCTTTTAACACCGTATTTTCGTAGAGACAGCGCCTCTTCAATATTTGAAACTGCAAAGAAATCTGCACCGTTATCATTAAGTATGGGGGCTACAAGCTCGGCACTATGCCCGTAGGCATCTGCTTTTACTACGGCGCAAACAGCCGCACCGCACGCATTTTTCTTTACCTCATTTAGGTTGTGAATAAGGGCGCTTTTGCTAATCTCCGCCCATGTTCTGTGTAAAAACTCCAAAATAATCACACCTCAAACATTAAATCTGAAAAGGACTATATCGCCGTCTTTCATCACATAGTCCTTGCCCTCACTTCGCACAAGACCTTTTTCCTTTGCCGCCGCCATATTTCCTCCGGCGTTTATAAAATCATCATATGCCACAACCTCGGCTCTTATAAATCCACGCTCAAAATCGCTGTGAATCTTTCCTGCCGCCTGAGGTGCCTTAGTACCCTTTTCAATCGTCCACGCTCTTACCTCCGGTTTACCGGCGGTAAGGTAGGAAATAAGCCCTAAAAGGCTGTAACATTTTTGTATCATACGGTCAAGCCCCGAACGCTCAAGGCCGAGCTCTGATAAAAACAACATTTTTTCTTCATCGTTTAGCGTTGCGATTTCTGCTTCAAGGGACGCACAAATCGGTAAAATCTCGGCGTTTTCGCTCTCGGCAATCTTTTTAACTTTGAGATAATTTTCATTACTTTCAATGCCGCCCCCAAAATCGCTTTCGCTCATATTACAAGCGTATATTACCGGCTTGTATGATAAAAGGCTTGTGGTTTTGAGTATTTCCACTTCAAAGTCTTCGTTTACTTCTATGCTTCTTGCACTGTTTCCGCTTTCAAGGTGTGCGATAAGTCTTTTAAGGAAGTCAACCTCGCCCTGCATTTTTTTATCGCCCTTAAGAGCTTTTTGTGCTTTATCAAGCCGTCTGTTTACAATCTCAAGGTCGGATAAGATAAGCTCAATATTTATCGTTTCAATATCTCTTACGGGGTCAACTGAGCCCTCAACATGAATTATATCTGCACTTTCGAAGCAGCGCACAACATGAACGATAGCGTCAACTTCTCTGATGTTTGATAAAAACTTATTGCCAAGCCCCTCGCCGTTTGCCGCACCTTTTACAAGACCGGCAATATCCACAAACTCTATAACCGCCGGTGTAAACTTATCGGGGTTGTAGATTTCGGCTAACTTTTCAAGCCGGCTATCCGGCACGCTTACCATACCCACATTCGGCTCAATCGTGCAAAACGGGTAATTTGCCGATGCCGCACCGGCGTTTGTTATTGCGTTAAAAAGGGTTGATTTGCCAACATTCGGCAGTCCTACCATTCCGAGTTTCATTAAAAATTGCCTCCGAGTAGAAAAAATACACATTAATTATAATATATTGTTAAGAAAAATGCAATTTTTTTGAAAAAAACATTTCAAATCTTTCCAATATATAGTATACTATAGTTATAAATATTGTCTTGGAGGTAAAACCGTGAAGACAGACTTCAAAATATCTCTTGATAAAATAATAAAAGAGTTTTCTCTTGAAGAGCTTTATATGCCGAAACAGAGCGAAGAAATACCCATATCAAATCCCGAAATAAATCGTCCGGGGCTTCAGTTTGCAGGGTATTTTGATTACTTCGCCCCTGAGCGCATACAAATACTCGGTATCAGTGAAATTGAGTATCTGCGCCGGTTCACAGAAGAAGAGGCAAGAAAGAGAATTGAAATGTTTTTTGGAAACTCTCCTGCGGCGGTTATAATAGCCCGGGGACTTCATGTTGAAGATTATTATATAGAAATTGCCGAAAAATGCGGAGTTCCACTTATGAGAACAGGCGAGACAACATCCGAGCTCACGGCGGCGCTGATAGCTTTTCTGAACCTCCATTTGGCGCCTCGCATTACAAGGCACGGCGTTTTCGTTGAGGTTTACGGCGAGGGTATTTTGATACTCGGCGAGAGCGGAATAGGCAAGAGCGAAACGGCAATAGAGCTTGTAAAGAGGGGACACAGGCTTATAGCTGATGACGCTGTTGAAATAAAAAGGGTATCAAGTAAATCGCTTGTAGGCTCTGCTCCCGATAATATAAAGCATTTTATTGAGCTTCGTGGCATAGGAATAATAAATGCCAGCCGAATATTCGGTGTAGGCGCAGTAAAGCCTACCGAAAAGGTTGACCTTATTATCAATCTCGAGCTTTGGGATGTGAATAAAACCTACGATAGAATGGGCATTGAAAATCAAACCACCGAGATTTTGGGGTTACAGATACCGTCTATCACAATACCGGTAAAACCCGGGCGAAACCTTGCGGTTATAATAGAGGTTGCAGCTATGAACAGCAGGCAGAAGAAATTAGGCTACAATGCGGCACAGGACCTGCTTCACCGTCTTGGTATGCAGGATGATATCAGCGAAAAAGATAATAAATAGGGGAAAAAGTATGTATAGATTAGGAATTGATTTGGGCGGCACGAACATAGTGGCAGGCATAGTAAATGAAAACTATGATATAATAGCCAAAGCCAACACGAAAACCCTTGCGTCAAGGCCGGCAGAAGAAATAGTTGATGATATGGCAAAGGTAGCCGTTGAGGCGGCAAAAAAAGCCGGTATTACACTAGATGACATAAGCGGTTTCGGAATAGGAACGCCGGGCAGTGTAGATGCAAAAACCGGAACGGTTATATATGCCAATAATTTAGGGTTTTATAATCTTCCGATGTCAGATATGATGGAGGAGAGAACCGGCAAGCGCTTTTTCCTTGCAAATGATGCCGATAGTGCGGCATACGGCGAGTTTATTGCAGGTGCCGGCAAGGGAGCAAATGATTTTGTTATGATAACGCTTGGCACCGGTGTCGGCGGCGGAATTATTATAGACGGTAAAATAAGGTCCGGCTTTAACGGTGCCGGCGGAGAGCTTGGGCATACTGTAATTATGATGAATGGCGAGGCCTGCACCTGCGGCAGAGACGGTTGTTTTGAGGCTTACGCCTCGGCAACGGCACTAATTCGCCAGACCAAGCAAGCTATGGTAAAGTGTGCGGATAGCATAATGTGGAAGCTTTGCGACAATGATATAAACAAAGTAAACGGTCTTACTGCATTTGATGCCATGCGCAGGGGTGATAAGGCAGGCAAGGATGTTGTCGATGCGTATATAAGATATCTTGCAGTAGGAGTTACCAACATCATTAACATTTTCCAGCCCGAGGTTTTCTGCATTGGCGGCGGCGTTTCAAAAGAGGGAGACAATATAATTAAACCTCTCGAAAGCATAGTTTACAGTGAAAATTATGCCCGCAACATAGAAAAGAAAACAGTAATCAAAGAAGCAATGCTCGGCAACGATGCCGGAATAATAGGTGCGGCGTTTATTGGAGACCAAAAATAATTTGAGGGTGTTTTTATGGGTATGTCCGAGTTCACTGAAAGTGTAAAGAAAAACGGCATAGATATATTGTTTAATGAGCCGATGAGCAGGCATACCACATTTAGAATCGGCGGAAATGCAGATGTGTTCATAAATATTGAAACTGAAGAAGAGCTGATTCTTTGTTTGTGTGCCGCAAAGCAGGAAAACATACCATATTTTATTTGCGGCAAGGGTTCAGATTTGTTGGTATCTGATAGTGGTATAGAGGGTGCAGTATTCTGCCTATCAGGTATGAAAGGTATTGAGATTTCCGGAAACAGAGTTTGTGTAAAAGCAGGGCAGAGCATGCAAACGCTCTGTTTAGAGCTTCAAAAGAGCGGGCTTTCAGGTCTTGAGTTCGCCTACGGCATACCCGGCACGGTAGGCGGCGCCGTTTATATGAATGCCGGAGCCTACGGCGGAGAAATTGCGGATAGAATAGTTTCAGCAAGATATCTTGATAAGTCGGGTACTGTTAAAGAAATTAAAAAGGAAGATATGGGTCTTGGCTATAGAAACAGCGTCTTTCAAACAAACGGCGGTGTAATATTATCGGCGGTGTTTGAGCTCCAATACGGTGATAGCGCAGAGATACTAAATAAAATGAATGAATATCTTAAAAGGCGTAAGGATAAGCAACCGATAGAACTGCCGAGCGCCGGAAGCGTTTTCAAAAGACCCGAGGGTAATTTTGCCGGTACGCTAATTGAAAAAAGCGGGCTAAAGGGTGAAAAGGTAGGCGGTGCAAAAGTTAGCGAAAAGCACGCAGGCTTTATAGTAAATACAGGGGAAGCCACAAGTGCCGATGTAAAAGCACTTATTGAGAAAATACAGAAAAAGGTTTTTTCTGATAGCGGAATTAATCTCCAACCCGAAGTAATATTTGTAGGCAGGTGAAAATGATGAATCTGGTTGTTATCACAGGACTCTCCGGTGCCGGAAAATCGCAGGCGGCCAACGCACTTGAGGATATGGGATATTACTGTGTAGATAATATTCCGCCGGCTATTATACCTGCATTTGTTGACCTGTCTAAAAGAGAGAGTGAGGGTCTTTCAAAGCTTGCTATAGTTACCGATATTCGTGGCGGAAGTATGTTTTCCGATATACAGAAGGTATTAAAGAACCTTAAAGAGTCGGGAACGGAATATAAGATACTGTTTTTGGATGCTACGGATGATGTTCTTATCCGAAGATACAAAGAAAATCGCCGCAAGCACCCGTTGTGTGACGGCGAAGGGTTATCGCTAAGTGATGCGGTAAAGCTTGAGCGAAAAAAGCTTTCAAAGATTCGTGCGGCGGCAGATTTTATTATTGATACAAGCCTTATATCAAGCGCTCAGTTAAGGTCAATTCTAAGTGAAACATTTATGAAGAGCGCCGAAGCAGGTCTTAGAATACTCTGTAAATCTTTCGGCTTTAAGTACGGAATTGATGCTGATGCAGATAATGTGTTTGATGTCCGTTGCCTGCCAAACCCCTATTATGTTGAAGAATTAAAGGATAAGACGGGTAAGGACAGGGAGGTTAGAGATTATGTTTTAAGCGGCGAGGAAAGCAATGAGTTTAGAAACGCCGTTATACATTTCGCAGATTTTTCGATACCGCTTTATATTAAAGAGGGTAAAAGCCAGCTTGTGATTTCTTTTGGGTGTACAGGCGGTAAACACCGCTCGGTGACCTTTGCAGAGCTTTTGTATAAGCGCCTTAAAGAAAAGGGCTACAATGTAAGTGTTATACATAGGGATATAAATAAAAATTAGGTGATGTAATGTCGTTTTCATCCGATGTAAAAACCGAACTGTGCGAGATAAGACTGCCTGAATGCTCTAAAATGCCGATTTGTTACGGCTTTTTGCTTTTCAGTCGGTCTTTTTCCGTTGACGGCATTAAAATGCAGACCGAAACAGAAGCGGTGGCCTCCCTTTTTAAGAGGCTGATAAGTGAGGTGTATTCAGTTTCTTGTGTGATAAAAAACGGTACGGGTAAAAAAACAGTTTACTGCCTTAATGTAGCAAACGAAGCGGAAAGGCTAAAGCTTTTAGCGTCTGTTGATTTCGGTATTCATGAGGGCAAGATAAACAGGGAAATACTCTCTATAGACTGCTGTAAAGCTGCGTTTATAAGAGGTGCGTTTTTAGCGTGCGGTCAGATAAGCAGTCCCGAAAAGGGTTGCCGTGTTGATTTTCTTATCCGTGATAAAGGCAAAGCTGAAGAGTTTAGAGAGTTCTTAAGGGAAAACTATATTGAAACCAATTTAACAAAACGGCAGAACGGTTATGTGGTTTACATAAAGCGAAACGAGATGATAACCAATCTGCTAACGCTTATGGGTGCGTCAATAAGAAGCCTCGAGCTTATTGAAAACAGTATATTAAAGAGCGTAAAGAATAATATGAACAGGGCAAGAAATTGCGATAACGCTAATCTTGACAGAATGGTAGAAGCGTCCCTTAAACAGCGTATCGCAATAGAATATTTAAAAGAAAGCGGTGTTTTGGAAGCCTTACCGCAAGAGCTTATAAAAACGGCGAAGTTGCGGCAGGACAATCCTGAGGCCTCTATAAAAGAGCTGTGCCGGCTTGCCGGCGGCGATATAAGCGCCTCGGGGCTTAATCACAGACTTAAAAAACTTATGGACATATACAAAGAAAAAGCCGAAAAGTAAGGAGGGTACGGCATGGCCTTTGCACATCTTCATCTTCATACAGAGTATAGCTTGCTTGACGGCTGCTGCCGTATAAATGAGCTTTTAGACGCAGTTAAAAGCCGGGGGCAAACTTCGGTTGCCATAACCGACCACGGTGTAATGTACGGTGCGATTGAGTTTTATAAAGCGGCTAAAAAAAGAGGTATTAACCCGATTATTGGCTGTGAAGTGTATGTCTCTCCCCGAACACGCTCCAGTAAACAAAAGGGACCGGACAGTGAATACAGCCACCTGCTTCTTCTCTGCCAAAACAATGAGGGCTATTCTAATTTGATAAAAATGGTATCTCTCTCCTTTACCGAGGGTTTTTATTCCAAACCGAGAGTGGATAAAGAACTGCTTCAAAAATATCATGAGGGAATAATTGCCCTTTCAGCCTGTCTTGCAGGAGAAATACCTAAAGCACTTATAAACGGTGATTATGAAAGAGCTAAAGAAATAGCCGGTTGGTACAAATCGGTGTTTGGTGAGGACAACTACTTTTTAGAGCTTCAAAATCACAATCTGCCCGAGCAGGCAAAAATCAACCCCTATATACTTAAACTGTCACGGGAACTAGGCATTAAAACGGTTGCCACCAATGATGTGCATTATATAAATAAAGAGGACGCCTTTATGCACAAGGTGCTTTTGTGCGTTCAAACCGGCAGTAAAATAAACGAGAAAAATCCGCTGGAGTTTAAAACCGAAGAGTTTTACCTTAAAAGCGAAGAAGAAATGAGACAGGCTTTCCCCGAATGTCATGAGGCTATAGAAAACAGTGCCAAAATCGCCGAAAGGTGCAAGGTAGAGTTTGAGTTTGGTAAAATTAAACTTCCCTATTTTGATACGGGCGGCGAGGACCATTTTAAGTATTTCAGTCGACTTTGCGAAAAAGGTCTTAAAGAAAAATACGGCGAAAACCCACCACAAACAGCAACCGATAGGCTTAATTATGAGCTTTCAGTAATAGACAAAATGGGATATGTTGATTACTATCTCATTGTCGGAGATTTTGTAAACTATGCTAAAACCCATAATATTTCGGTGGGCCCCGGCCGAGGCTCTGGCGCCGGAAGTATAGCGGCATACTGTATGGGAATTACGGGAATAGACCCGCTTAAATACAACCTGATTTTCGAGCGTTTTTTAAACCCCGAAAGGGTTTCAATGCCTGATTTTGATATTGACTTTTGTTATGTAAACAGGCAAAAAGTAATAGATTATGTTATAGAAAAATACGGTGAAACTCATGTAGCGCAGATAGTTACATTCGGCACTATGGCGGCTCGTGCGGCGGTTAGAGATGTGGGCAGGGCAATGGATATGCCCTATGCTTTTTGTGACCGCCTTGCAAAGCTTATCCCTCACGGTATCGGCGTAACCCTTAAAGGCGCACTTTTATCTTCACGGGAATTAAAATCACTTTACGATTCGGATGAGCGAGCAAAAACAGTGCTCGATATGGCAATCAAGGTAGAGGGTATGCCGAGGCACGCCTCTACCCACGCCGCCGGAGTTGTTATATCGGATAGACCTGTCAGCGATTATGTACCGCTTTCTCTAAACGATAACGCCGTTGTAACGCAATATACAATGACCGCTCTTGACGAATTGGGCCTTCTTAAAATGGACTTTTTAGGCCTTCGCAACCTTACTGTTATTTCAGATTGTGAAAAGGCAGTTAGAAAGCACATGCCGCAGTTTTCGGTGCAAAATATACCCGAAAATGACTATGAGACCCTTAAAATGATGGGCAGAGGCGATACCAACGGCGTATTCCAGTTTGAGTCGGACGGTATGAAAAGCGTGCTCACTCGATTTGGTCCTACAAATATAGAAGATTTGATTGCTATAATATCACTTTACCGCCCCGGACCTATGGACTCAATTCCTAAATACATTCACAACCGCCACAACCCCAAAGATGTAAAATACGATACGCCTCTTTTAGAGCCTATTTTAAGCGTAACCTACGGATGTATAGTTTACCAGGAGCAGGTTATGCAGATTTTCAGAAGTCTTGCCGGTTATTCGCTCGGCAGGGCGGATATAGTGCGGCGTGCTATGGCAAAGAAAAAGCACGATGTTATGGCTCGTGAGCGAAATGCTTTTATATACGGAGAAAAAGACGCATCCGGCAATGTTTTATGCATAGGTGCTGTTAATAACGGCGTACCCGAAAAGATAGCCGAAAAGATATTTGACGAAATGTCGGCATTCAGCTCTTACGCTTTTAATAAATCTCACGCCGCAGCGTATGCAGTGCTCGCATACATTACGGCATATCTTAAATGCCATCACAAAAAGGAATACTTTGCCGCTCTGCTTACAAGCGTGCTTGATTCGGCGGATAAAGTATCGCTTTATACTTCTGAATGTAAAGCCGGCGGAATAAGAATACTGCCTCCTTCAGTAAACGAGAGTGAAGAAGGCTTTACAGCAACTGAAGAGGGTATCCGTTTCGGTCTTTTAGCCGTTAAAAACTTAGGCAGAACACTTATCGAAAAACTAATAGCCGAGCGGCAGTCAGGCGGAGAATATAAGAGCTTTTATGATTTCTGCTTTAGAAATTACGGCAGTCAGTTAAACCGCAGGGCAATAGAGGGGCTTATTAAAAGCGGTGCTCTTGACGGAATGGGGTTAAACCGCCGCAGTATGCTTTTCTCGCTCGATAAGGTCTTGTCTGTATTGGACGAAGAAAATAGGTTTTCTTCTAAAGGGCAGATAGGGCTATTCGGGGACGATACTGATAATTCGGAAATTGAACTGAGTAACATAGAAGAAATGCCGCAGGATGAGCTTTTAAGCCTTGAAAAGCAGGCAACGGGTATGTATTTATCGGGTCATCCTATGGTGCGATATGCCTCTATCGCCAGAAAATCGGGCTGTATCCCCATAATAAACATAGTAACCGGTAAGGTTAAAGACGGCCATAGAGTGCGTGTTATGGGAATAATAGGCTCTATAAAGGTTAAACAGCTTAAATCAGGCAGAGTTATCGCCTCTGCAGAAATAGAGGATGTTACAGCAGGTATCGCCGTTACGGTTTTCTCCGCTGCCTATGAGCTTTATAAGGCACATCTAAGAGATAACTCGGTAGTGGAACTCTCGGGTAAAATAAGCGAGAGAGAAGACCGAAACACAGAAATTATTTGTGAAAGTGTAAGACCTATAGACGATACTGTTTTGGAGAGCTTAAAAGAACCGCCAACTCTTAAAATCAGGGTTAGCAGTATCAAGGGAGCCGATTTTATAGCTGCCGGCAGGATACTTGAGCGCTTTTCGGGTGATATTAAGGTAACGGTATTTTGCAGAGATACAGGTAAAAGGTTTTTGGCTCCCGAAAGGCTATTCGTTTCAAATGATAAAAAACTGATTGCAGAGCTTAAAAAGATACTCGGCGAGGCAAATGTAAAAATGGAGTAATTTTACCTTGAAGTTTAACTGTACTTAGTGTATAATCGTTTTGTTGATTTTGGAGATGATATTATGAAAACAATAGGTGTATTAACTTCGGGCGGTGACGCTCCGGGTATGAACGCCGCAATTCGTGCGGTTGTAAGAACGGCAAAAAGCCTCGGTATGAATGTTAAAGGAATAAAGAGCGGTTACAGCGGCCTTATCCACGATGATGTGGTTGACCTTGACGCTCGCTCGGTATCCGATATAATAAGCCGAGGAGGCACTATGCTCTATACGGCGAGAAGCAAACGGTTTATGACCGAAGAGGGTATGCTTGAGGCGGTAGAAACCTGTAAGAGATACGGAATTGAGGGTGTTGTTGTAATCGGTGGTGACGGCTCTTTTAGAGGCGCTAGAGACCTTTCAAACAGAGGTATTCCCTGTGTAGGCGTGCCGGGAACTATTGATAACGATATTGCTTCAACCGAGTACACCATAGGTTTTGATACCGCTATGAACACGGCGGTTGAAATGATAGATAAGATTCGTGATACTGCACAGTCTCATCACCGTTGTTCGGTAATAGAGGTTATGGGCAGGCACGCCGGATATATAGCCCTCCAAGTAGGTATTGCAACGGGTGCTACAGGAATACTTGTGCCCGAAATACCGGTTGACCTTGATAAATTGGTCAATAAAATAATTGCTGTTGAAAAAACCGGCAAAAAGCACTTTATAGTAGTTGTTGCCGAGGGTGTAGGCGGAGTAAACAAAATAGCCGAGTACATTCAGGAAAAAACCGGTATTGATTCGAGGGCAACAGTACTCGGTCATGTTCAGCGCGGTGGAAACCCAACGGTTCGTGATAGAGTGCGTGCTACTCAGATGGGCAGTGCCGCTGTACACCTGTTAAATAAGGGTATCGGCAATCGTGTTGTTGCTTATAGAAAAGGCGAAATAGTTGATTTTGATATCTTCGAGGCGCTTAATATGAAAAAGACTTTCGACCCTGGAATGATAGAGGTGGCGCACGAAACAGCAATTTAGATATCAGATGACAGATGTCAGATATCAGACAAGATGTATGCCTGCGGCGCATTAAAAAGTCCGGCGAGATTTCCTCGCCGGACTGTCTTTTTATTCAAATATATCGTTTTCTCTGAATTGTAAGATATAAAGATTTTTGTAAATACCGTTCTTTGCCATAAGCTCGCTATGGGTGCCCTTTTCTGAAACCTAACCCTCTGTTATAACGGCGATTTCATCAGCGTTTCGTACTGTTGAGAGCCTGTGTGCTACAACAATCGTAGTCCTACCTATGCATAACTCATCAAGTGATTTTTGTATAAGCACCTCGGTTGTGTTATCAAGTGCGCTGGTGGCTTCGTCCAAAATTAAAATTGCAGGGTCCTTTAAGAAAACTCGTGCTATGCTTATTCTCTGCTTCTGTCCGCCCGAAAGCTTAACGCCTCGCTCGCCTATTTGAGTGTCGTAACCGTCCGGCAGAGTCATAACAAAGTCGTGGATGTTAGCCCTCTTTGCCGCCCTTATAACCTCCTCATCAGTAGCGTTTGGCTTTCCATAAAGTATATTTTCCTTGATTGTACCTATAAATAAAAACACATCCTGTTGTACAATTCCGATATTTTTCCGCACAGATTCGAGTGTGAGATTTTTAGTGTCGGTGCCGTCTATCATTATTTTGCCGCCACCGTCATTTAACCTGTAAAAGTTCGGAAGCAGGTGGCAAAGGGTGGTTTTTCCTCCTCCGGATGGGCCTACAAGCGCCAATCGCTTGCCGTGCTCTATTTTAAGGTTTATGTGGTGCAAAACCTCGCCGGAAGTTGTATATGAATAGGAAACATCCCT
>JAFXNY010000088.1 GCA_017529165.1 Clostridia bacterium | reverse complement strand
TTACCGATAGCGAATGCACTGTTACGCTCTCAGGGGAAAGCTCTGTAATTTTTAAAACCGAGCTTTTGAAGGTTTCAAGAGTATCAGACTGCAAACCTGCGATTAAATCGGTATTTATATTATCAAATCCGGATTTTCGTGCAAGATAAAACGCGTTAATCATTTGAGCGCTTGTATGGTGCCTGCCTATAAACGAAAGAACATTATCATCCATACTCTGAGGGTTTATGCTTATCCGTGTAGCACCTGCCGCCTTTATTACTTTTAGCTTTTGGGCGTCTATTGTATCAGGTCTGCCGGCTTCAACGGTAAACTCTCTTACAAAGGTAAAATCAAAGTTTTCTCTTATTGCAAAAAGCAGACCTTCAAGTTCATCGGCAGAAATAGCGGTAGGTGTACCGCCGCCCACATATACCGTTTCAAGCCTTAAATTAAGCCTTTTAGCAATATCTCCGGTATATTCCAATTCTTTTTTCAAAAGCCGCAAATAATCCGGAATAATCGGTTTTGCGTTTTCAACAGAGTGTGAAACAAAGGAACAGTACGAGCATCTTGAAGGGCAAAACGGGATGGACACATAAAGGCTGAAAGACATATCTGTACTGAGATTTGTTATGCCCTTTTCACTTTCGGCACACACCTCGCAAAGATTTACCTTTTTACCGGAGCAAAGGTAATCGTTTTCAAAAACCGTTTTTGCGGCTTCTATGCCGATATTTTCTGATATATGTGAAAACAACTTTGCAGGTCTTATGCCCGTGAGTATCCCCCAAGGGCTTTTATATCCGGTAATTTCACAAAGGCAGTAATAAAGGCATCGCGTGACGGCAAGCTCCTTTTTCTTTTCATCATCACACTGTGAAATCCGCTCTGTTTTAAAGCTATGCTTGCCAGATATGCTTACATCCGCTTCCGCCGTAAAACAGTCACTTAAATAAGAAAGCCTGCATACCGCCGTATCAACGCCGCCGATAAGCTCGTGTGAAATATTTATTTTTTCATAAGGAAAAAATATTCTTATTACCTTTTCGGTTTCATAATCAAAATTATGCCCTATATTACAAAGCTGCATTTTTTACCTCAAATAAGGATTGTTTTTTCGTTCTTCGCCAATCGTAGTAGGCTCATCGTGACCGGGATATACCTTTACATCATCACCAAAAAGCCACATAATACGGTCAAGAGAGGCGCGCATTTCATCGTTGTTGCCGCTTAAAAGGTCGGTACGGCCTATGCTGTTTTTAAAAAGCGTATCGCCGGAAAAAAGATTATCGCCTATAAGATATACCATACTGCCCTTTGTGTGCCCGGGTGTTTCATAGGCCTTTATTTTTATATCACCGACCGTTACCGTTTGCTCATCCGATATAAGATAATCCGGCTCAAATTTATGAATTGGATTTCTGAGCCTGGCGGATAGGTTATATTCCGGATTGCATAGATTTTCCGCCTCGGTTTTATCGATGGCGATAGGCACATTTGTTTTCTCCCTTAATTTCTCCGCGCCGAGAATATGGTCAAAATGAGCGTGAGTTAAAAGGATGAGCCTTGATTTATCGGCGTTATTATCAAGAAAACTTTGCAGTGCCAAATCATATTTGCCGCAATCGATTACCACCGCGGCGTTATCCGACAAAACACCGTAGCTGTTCGACCTTGCAATATAAAGTCCGTTAAGTAAAAGTTTAACTTCCATTTCTTCTGAAAACCTCAGTATCAAGCATTATTGTAACCGGGCCGTCATTT
>JAFXNY010000087.1 GCA_017529165.1 Clostridia bacterium | reverse complement strand
CGAAAATCAAAAGATTTCCGGACTGCACTCCACTCCCGCCAGTACCACCCACGCCCCTTGAAAAGTGCCTGTTTATGGCACTTTTCGCTTTAGATGTGTTTTTCCGCCGCACATGTCACCGGAAAAACTTAATGTGCGGCATTTGCCGCACAAACAATTAAAATAGTTTTTTTGACAGGCTGATATTGCGACTTTGGCGCAATATATCATGACGCAAAAGTGCGTCATATCATGCTTGCAAAGCAAGCATATCATTTTACTTGCGGCAGGAACTCTTTGACATTCTAAATCTTAAAGCCCGAACATTTTACCAAACGGTAAAGTGTTCGGGCTTTTGCTATTGACTATTAAGCTTTTAAATGGTAAAATAACTGTGCCAAATAATATTACAATTTAATACCTTTTTGCGCTATGTGGCAGTATTTTTATCTTTTGATAAAAATGCATGCTCTTATGATACTGCTTTTATAGCGCAAGGTATTGTAATATTGTTTGGCGACAGTTGGAGTATGCGTTTTTTGTGCGTTGGCTTCGGCTGGCGCACTTTTTTTATGCAAAAATACAGAAATGTACATATTTCGACACACCCAAAATTATAAAATTAACCTACAACATCAGTTTCTTATTAAAAATAATTAGGGGGGATATTTATGAAACTGATTTTTTGTGTTGATAAAAAGAACGGCATAATGTTTTTCGGTAAAAGGCAAAGTACGGACGGTCTGCTTCGGGAATGGATAATTGCTCACACTCAGGACAGCAAGCTTTGGATGAGCAATTATTCGGCGGAGCAGTTTTCTGATTTATCAGGATACATTGCAGACGATAATTATATCAATAAAGCAGGAACGGACGATTACTGCTTTATAGAAGACAAAGGATACAATCTCGAAAGTGTAAACGAAATTATACTCTGCCGTTGGAACCGCCAATATCAAGCGGACAAGTTTTTTGACATTGACTTAAAAGCAAACGGGTTTAAGAAAGAAAGCAGTGAGGATATCATAGGCTCTTCACACGAAAAAATCACAATAGATATTTATAAGAGAGGTTAATTATGAAATACACTAAAAAGCTACTTGCACTATTGTTATCAGCCTTAATGCTTTTGTCTTTTGCAGGTTGTGACTTAAGTTTACCTGAGGATAACAGTAGCTCCGGAATTGATAATTCCTATATCGTTGTTAATACAACCGAAACAGCAAGCGAACAAGCCGTGTCCTCGGATGTTACATCGAGTAAAGCTGAAAGCTCGGCGGTATCGCAAAAAAAAGAGGTTAAATCTTATGTAGGCACGGGAGTTGCTACTGCTGTTAATGCGTCAACACTTCCCTCATTTTCGGGAAACGCATATACAGTTGTTAATAATAATCAGCCTAATTTCAGTGCCGGTGAGCTTACTACAACAGGTTATGAAAAATATTCGGTTCTTGATAATCTCGGCAGATGTGGCGTTGCGGTCGCCTCTTGCGGAAAGGAGACAATGCCTGCCCCAAACGAAAAGAGGGGAAGTATAAGCAGTATTTACCCGACAGGCTGGCGCCAAAAGTCTTACAGCGGTATTTCGGGCGGTTATCTTTGGAACAGGTGTCACCTTATCGGGTGGCAGCTCTCGGCAGAAAACGCAAACAAACAAAACCTAATTACGGGAACACGGTATATGAATGTAAACGGTATGTTGCCGTTCGAAAATATGGTTGCCGATTACATAAAAGAAACAAACAATCATGTGGCATACCGTATCACACCGGTTTTTGAGGGCGACAACCTTGTTTGCAGTGGCGTGCAAATGGAGGCATATTCTATTGAGGATAAAGGCAATGGTATCTGTTTTAATGTGTATTGCTATAATGTTCAGCCGGGGATT
>JAFXNY010000086.1 GCA_017529165.1 Clostridia bacterium | reverse complement strand
TCTGCTTATTCTGCTTTTAGGTGTTATGCTAGCTACAGGCGAGTTTGCGGCACTTCTAAAGTTTCCGCATTTCGGGTATAATTATATCCCGGGCGGTGCTGTAACCAGGGCCATACCCTATATGCTTATCGGTATGCTTATGAGAAAAAATATTGATAAAATCGGTAAGACGCCGAGATTTGTTTATTTAATTCTATTTATAATAGGTTTAGGGCTTGCATTTGCCGAGCTTGAGATTTTAAGCCGTATGAGATTGCTCGTATATACAGGCCACGCTATAGGCCTTGGCATAGCGGCGGTTTCAATTTGCTGTTTTGCTCTTGTAAAGCCTGTAGTTTCCGAGCTTAATTTCTATACAAACCACAGCAGAAACTATGCCCGCAGACTGTATATCTTATGCCAACCGATTGCGCTGTTTATATATCTGATAGGTCCGTTTATGTATCCGCCGTTTATTTTATACTATAGGCAGTATGTAAGTATAATATCATTTATTATTTGCTTTATAATTTCACTTGTTATAGGCACTGTAAAGCACACCATCTTGGTAAACGAAAACAAAAAAAGAAAATCTTAAAATTACCCCTTGACAGGGAATACTCACCAATGATACAAATGGCGATATATTTTGCATAAATGTAAAATGCGATATAACTGCATCACAGTTGCGATATATCTCGCTTTGCTCTATGCGATATGATATTTGCCCTCGTCCGCACAAGCGGACGTATCGTGTGCCGCAGGCACATATCGCACACCCTCTGTGTATATCGTTAGCCCTATGGGCTAATATCGCTGCCGAGCGTTCTAAATCGCTCGGCATTCAAGAAAAACTGAAAATCTTAAAATTACCCCTTGACAAGTACCCCCCCCCCCGTGATATAATGCATTGTACTAATTTGAAATGGGGCGTTATTTATGAAAATTACTAATCCTGAACTTAAAGTTGTTCGGTTTAATTCAGAAGATGTTATAGCAACGAGTCTTTATTATGCACCGGCTTCTTTCTTTGGCGGCAACGAAGGTGATACCGCTCAGTTTACAGGTTCAATAGTTGGATATGATGACGAAGCAAAAGGCTGGTTAATACCTAGTGATTCTATCTCCAATGTTACATTTGGTAAAGCACAAGATAGGGATTATTTGATTCAGGCTGTGGCTAATCCTAACGGTAGTGTTTATTTCGAGGATTTCGGAGTTCCGGTTCCGTCGTCGGTTCTTATAAATATTATTGGTGCTGCTAACACTCGTGATACTTATGAATATAACGGCAATCTTTACACCAAGGGTGCTAATTATTACGAACTTTACGGCAACCAGTAATTTTGATTTCACTTAGAAAACTCCCCTGTTTTCAGGGGAGTTTTTTTATTGCTCTGCATTTTATAAAATGTGTGCTTCAATTTCCGGCAAGCGATATATTTTGCATAAATGCAAACTGCGATATACCTGCTTCGCAGTTGCGATATATCTCGCTTTGCTCGATGCGATATGATATTAGCCCTCGTCCGCGCAAGCGGACATATCGCGTGCCACAGGCACATATCGCACACCCTTTGTGTATATCGCTTACCAACAGGGCAAATATCGCTGCCGAGTATTCTTTAGAATACTCGGCATTACAGGGGAGTTTTTTTGTTGCAAAGATAAAGGGCTTATGATAAAATATATTTATAAGATTTACGGTGGTGTATTTATGAAACTTAAGTATGATTTTACAATTATGGATATGGGGGATGAGTTTGCCGCAGTGCCTGTGGGCGAAGATGCGGCAAAGTTTAACGGTATGGTTAAAATGAACGCCATATCAGCAGATATTTTTGAACAGTTAAAGAGTGATACAACACCTGAAAATGTCCACAAATATCTTAAAGAGAAATACCCCGAATCAACCGATGATGAAATCGGGCACACGCTTGTAGATTTTCTGAATAAGCTAATACGAGAAGGGCTTTTGACTGACTGATATGGAAGAAAGATTAACCTTTGAAGAGGTATTAAAGCGAGACGGCAGGCTTGTTTATAAAAATGTGGGTGTTAGTATGCTGCCGCTGCTTAGAGAAAACAAGGATATTATGGTAATAGAAAGCGATACCGGGGCTCTCAAAAAATACGATAGCGTTCTTTTCCGCAGGAATGGTGTTAAAGGCAGGGGCAGATATGTACTGCACAGAATACTTAAAATACTGCCCGATAACAAATACTTTATTGCCGGCGATAATTGCACATCGGGTGAAATAGTAGAAAAAGAAAATATTTTAGGCGTGCTTACATCTGTTTTAAGGGACGGTAAAGCTATTGATTTCGGCAGCACAAAATACAAGCTTTATGTGCGCCTTTGGTGTGCACCCTATCATTTAAGGTTTGCGGTGTTAGCTGTGCGCCGCAGTATAATATACCTGCTTGGCGGCATTAAACACAAGCTTTTTGGCAAATAAAGCCTTTGGAGTAATTTATGATTTTTACCATTACAATTGCAGAAGTTAATATTAGAATAAACAGCATTTATGATGCGGTTTATAATATGTGCAGGGACTATCTTACTAAGAGTAGCCCTGATTTTAGCGTGAGTATAACGCAGGATGATATAGATTTTGAACGGCAGAAATCAATAGCTGAAGCAAAGCGTGAAGGCAGAGTAATAATAAACTACAAGGACGAATATTTAGAAACCCTTGCCGTTTACAGAAAAATTGCAACCGGTGCCTTAAGTTACAACGCATTTTTAATGCACGGCGCCGTTGTGGCACTCGGCGGCAGTGCGTATATGTTCACAGCGCCCTCGGGCGTGGGCAAAACTACACACACGCATTTTTGGCTGAAAAAATACCCCGAGGCTTTTATGCTTAACGGGGACAAGCCGATTATCAAGGTAACTGAAAACGGCGTTTTCGCCTGCGGTACGCCGTGGTCGGGCAAAGAGAGCCTTAACCGCAACACAATATTACCGCTCAAAGCCGTTTGTGCACTGCAAAGAGGCAAAGAAAACGAAATAAGACCTATAAACTTCAGCGATATTTTCCCGCTTATTATTGCCCAAACATACCGCCCCACAGATGAAAAAAGCATTAAGAAAACACTTGAGCTTATAAAAGCGCTCGGCGAAAATGTTAAGTTTTATGCGCTTAAGTGCAATTTAGACCCCGATGCCGCACGGGTATCAAAAGAGGGTATGGCAGATGAATAAAGCCGAAGCAGTACTTTTAGAGCTTATAAAAAAATCTATTTTTAACATTTCCTCCACAATACCTGATGATGTAGATTGGGGAGATGTATTAACAGAGGCTAAAGCGCAAACGGTGGTAGCACTGGTTGCTGATGATGTACCTAAAGAGTACTCAGCAGAGTGGCAGATACTATCTTCGCAAAGCACGGCGCATTATATGCGTGCATTATACGAGCAAACTAATCTTTGTAATCTGTTAAAGAAAAACGGCATACCTTTTGTTATTCTTAAAGGTACTGCGGCGGCAATGTATTACCCGAAGCCACAATTTCGAACTATGGGCGATATTGATTTTATCGTACCCCAAACAGATTTTGATAAAACACGGGAACTGCTCGAAAACAACGGTTATGTTTTTTGCGGCGATTATGGGGACGACAGAGATTACACCTACCAAAAAGGCAATGTAATATTTGAGCTTCACCACCGTTACAGTGACGATAAATCAAACATTGAAAGCTTTATAACAGAGGGTATTCGAGGTACCGAAACGCACGAAATCGGCGGCCACACCTTCCCCACTCTGCCGGGGGATATAAACGGTCTTGTTCTTTTAGACCATATAAGACATCATATTTACGGAGGTCTTGGAATACGGCAGATTATTGACTTTATGATGTTTATTGCTGCACAAGAACAGCTTGATGATTTCCTCCAATTAGTAAGGGAAGCAGGACTCTATACATTTCTAAAAGTGCTTACAAAAATGTGTGTAAAGTATTTCGGGTTGCCCGATAGGTTTGCCTTTTGTTTGGATGCTGATGATGATTTGGCAGAGCAACTGCTAAACACCGTTTTATCGGGCGGCAACTTCGGCAGGAAAGACCCGTACCAATACAAACCAATGGAGTCCTTAGCGCTTAGTATGCGTGAAAAAGGGGTATTCTCATTTTTACAAGCCGCAGGACTTGAAAATTGGAAAGCGGCACAAAGGCACACTTTTTTACGACCATTTGCATTTATATATCAAATATTTAGATTAATAAAGCGTGGTATTTCTGCACTGTTCCACGGTGAGAGCTTAAAAAAAGATTTTACCGCCGGAAACGATAAAAAAGATTTTTACGATAAACTCGGAATATAAAAAACAGCCAGACGGCTGTTTTTTATATTATATCGCTTAGTTTTTTTGAAAAGAAGAAATCGTGAACTACTGAGTCAAACTCAGTCCAGATAGGTAAGGTTTTACAGCTCGCCGCACGGGGACACTTCTCTGCACCGGGCAAGCGGCACGCAACCGAAATAAAAGGCCCCTCGGTAACCTCAAGTATTTCGCCTACTGTATATTCTTTAGGTGCCTTAATAAGCCTATATCCTCCGCCCTTACCGCTTGAGCCTTTAATAAGGTTGCCATTTACAAGGTCTTTTACAATTATTTCAAGATATTTTTTTGATATCTCCTGCCGCTCGGCAATATCCTTAAGCGGAACAGCTCCGGCGCCTGTGTTTTGAGCTAAATCAATCATAACACGCAAGGCATACCGCCCTTTAGTTGAAATCATATAATATCTCACATCCCTTCAACATATTATACTACAAGGTTAATAGGTAAATCAATCGGTTTTTTTATTTTTTTGTGCTATTTACCTATTGACATAGTAGGTAAATGCCGTTATAATGTTCATATCTTAATGCGGAGGCGGTAATATGAGAATATATGCGGATAATGCGGCAACAACCAAAATGAGCAAAACTGCCACCAGCGCTATGATGCCGTATATAGAAGAGTGCTATTATAACCCTTCAAGTTTATATTCCGGCGGTCAGGCAGCGAAAGACGCTATTGAAAATGCCCGTGAAATAATTGCCCGATGTATCGGCGCCTTACCTCGTGAAATTACTTTTACCTCCGGCGGCTCGGAAGCCGATAATCAAGCTATAATTTCCGCCGCAATGCTCGGCAAAAAAAGCGGTAAAACACATATAGTATCGGATGTAATTGAGCACCACGCCGTACTTAACACGCTTAAAAAGCTCGAAAAAGACGGCTTTGAGGTAACATATATACCCGTTAAAGAAAACGGAATAGTGGATATAGAAAGTCTTGAGTCGGCAATAAGAGATGATACCTGCCTTGTAACAATAATGTATGCAAATAACGAAATAGGCACTATACAGCCTATAAGGGAAATCAGCGATATATGTAAAAAACGGGGTATCATTTTTCACACCGATGCAGTACAGGCGATTGGGCGAATACCTATAGATGTAAACAAGGATAACATAGATATGTTATCCGCTTCGGCACACAAGTTTCACGGTCCTAAAGGCGTAGGCTTTTTATATGCTAAAAAAGGTACCAGGCTTACAAGCATTATTGAGGGCGGCGCACAGGAAAGAGGAGTGCGTGCAGGCACAGAGAATGTTGCCGGTATTGTGGGCATGGCGGCGGCGCTAAAGGAAGAAATAAGCTTAATGGAAACAAACGCTAAAAAGCTTATCCCCATGCGTGACCGCATAATTGCCGGACTATCCGAAATACCGCACTCTGTTTTGAACGGCGACCAAGAAAAGAGGCTACCCTCAAATATCAATTTCTGCTTTGAGGGAATTGAGGGTGAATCATTATTACTGTTACTTGGCGATAAGGGAATTATGGCGTCCTCCGGCTCAGCGTGTACTTCGGGTTCGCTTGACCCGAGCCATGTATTACTCTCTATTGGCAGGCCGCATGATGTGGCGCACGGCTCTTTACGGTTAAGCATTAGTGAAGATATTACAGACGAACAGGTAGATTACATCATTAAAACAGTAAAAGAAGTGGTTGACTACCTTCGCAGTTTCTCCCCTGTTTGGCGAGACCTATGTGGCGGAAAACAAAAGTTTATTTTATAGGAGATATTTTATGTCTTTATACAGCGAAAAGGTTATGGACCATTTCAGAAATCCCCGAAATGTGGGCGTTATAGAAAACGCTGACGGCATAGGCGAGGTAGGCAACGCCAAATGCGGAGATATTATGAAGGTTTACCTTAAAATCGAAAATGATACAATTAAAGATGTTAAGTTTGAAACATTCGGTTGCGGCAGTGCGATTGCCTCAAGCTCAATGGCAACAGAAATGATAAAGGGCAAACCATTAAGCGAGGCTTTAAGCCTTACAAATAAAGCAGTAGCCGAGGCACTTGACGGACTTCCGCAATACAAAATGCACTGTTCGGTCTTGGCCGAACAAGCAATAAAAAACGCAATTGAAGATTATTATAAAAAGGAGAAAACAATATGAGTAATTATAGATTTGAAACCTTACAGATACACACAGGCCAGGAAAGGGCGGATACCGATTCCGATTCGAGAGCAGTACCAATTTATCAAACTGCAAGCTATGTTTTCCATAACAGCGCCCATGCGGCGGCGAGATTCGGCTTAGCTGATGCCGGCAACATTTACGGCAGGCTTACAAACTCCACACAGGAAGTTTTGGAAAAACGCATAGCGGCACTTGAGGGCGGTGTTGCGGCGCTTGCCGTGGCATCGGGTGCGGCGGCAGTAGCCTATACAATAGAAGCTCTGGCGCAGGCAGGCGATCATATTGTATCACAAAAAACAATTTACGGCGGAACATACAATCTGCTCACCCACACTCTCACTAATTTCGGTGTTCAAACCGATTTTGTAGACATACATAATATAGGCGAAGTAGAAGCGGCGATAAAACCGAACACCAAAGCGATATTTGTTGAAACGCTCGGCAACCCGAGCAGTGATATACCGGATATCGAGGCGCTGGCGAAACTCGCCCACTCAAACAATATACCGCTTGTAATCGACAACACATTCGGTACTCCATATCTTATTCGCCCTATAGAATACGGCGCTGATATCGTTATTCACTCGGCAACAAAGTTTTTAGGCGGTCACGGAACAACGCTCGGCGGAATAATTGTTGATAGCGGAAACTTTAACTGGTCGAGTGAAAAATATCCGCAGATTGCGGCTCCCAACCCGAGTTACCACGGTGTTTCATTTGCGGCGGCGGCAGGCAAAGCGGCATTTGTTACTTACATTCGTGCAATTCTTTTGCGTGAT
>JAFXNY010000085.1 GCA_017529165.1 Clostridia bacterium | reverse complement strand
GAAAGCGAAAATAATCGGCGGTATTCAAAGCGTGAAAAATCCGAAAAGCGGAAGCATCACAGCTGAGGAAATCGGCGAGATAATTGTTGATGATGAAAACTGTGACTGTGTGATAAGCACAAAGAAAATTTAAAAAAACCGCTTTTGGAGTTGACAAAGGCGGTTTTTTGCACTACAATAGTTAGCGAAAGCTAACTCGGTGCGGCACTGCACCTTAAACGGAGGATTTTATGAATAAGATAACTGTTAAAATTGAGGGAATGATGTGCGGAATGTGCGAGGCGCATATCTGCGATACGATAAGGCGCGAGTTCGGTGAAGCTAAAAAGGTTAAAGCATCGAGAAAAAACGGCGAGGCAACATTTCTTTTTGACGGGGAAATAGACGAACAAAAGCTGAAAAAAGCCATAAGCGATACCGGATACACCTTTGTTTCCGCCGAAACCGAGCCGTATAAAAAGCGAGGACTTTTCGGATAAGAAAAATTCTTAAAACCCGATTGGGCGCTTTGCGGATTTGCAGGGCGCTTTTAAAATTAAATGAATAATAAAATCGAATTGTAAATATAAAATTATTGAATATTTATGCTTTGTAGTGTATAATGTTTAAATAAAATCAAGGGGTGATTGTATGGCTTATTACAAGACATCTGTTAAGGCGTCTCTCTATGTGGTTTACCTTTTTGCCGTGCTGCTTGCCGCGGCGGCAGTTGCCTTGCCTTTTATAGTTACTTGGTATGTTGAGGAAAAAGGACGCGATGCTACCCTTCCGGCGACGATTATGCTGACCTGCTATCCGTGTTTACCTTTTGCCGCGGCAATTCTTATATCGTTAAGGCGCCTGCTTATGAATATGCTTTCAGGGCTTGTTTTAGGTGATAAAAACCTGAATTTGCTTAGAGCCGCGAGCATCGCCTGCTTTGCAGTTACAGCGATAACGGTGGCGGCAGGTAGGCAGTATAAGCCGTTTTACATAATCGCTTTGGCTGCCGCCGGTTGCGGACTTACCTTTTTGGTTGTAAGAGCCGTTTTGGGTATGCTTTTAGGCGAACAAAGGGAAAAGGATTTAGAGGAGATAAAGGAAACATTATGAAAAAAACCGTAATTACAGTAATAGGAAAAGACAGATGCGGCTACATAGCCTCGGCGAGTGCTATTTGTGCCCAAAGCAATGTTAATATAGTGGATATCACACAGTCAGTCCTGGAAGATATGTTTGTAATGGTAATGCTGGCGGATATATCGGGATTAAACTGCACCTTCGGTGAGTTTTCGGATAAGATGCGTGCCTTCGGTGAAAAGGAAGGCCTTGATGTAAGAGTTATGCACGAGGATATTTTTAACGCAATGCACCGCATTTAAAAGGGGAAAAAATGATAAACTTAAATGATATAATGGAAACCGTGACGATGATAAGTCACGAAAATCTCGATATCCGCACAATTACTATGGGCATTTCCCTGCTTGACTGCGCTGATAGCGATATCGATAAATCCTGCGAAAAGATATATAAGAAAATCACTGAAAAGGCAGGAAAACTTGTAAGCGTGGGCGAGGAAATCGAACGAGAATACGGCATACCCATAATAAACAAGCGCATTTCCGTAACGCCGATAGCTAT
>JAFXNY010000010.1 GCA_017529165.1 Clostridia bacterium | reverse complement strand
TATCCCGTAAGAGGTCTTGATATCAACTCCTCATATATGATTTACAATCTGCTTAACGAGCAGAAAGAAAACGGCGTTGCCGTAATATTTGTCGGCGAAGATTTAGACGTTCTTATTGAGCTTTGCGATAGAATACTTGTTATCAGTTCAGGCAAGGTAAGCGGTATTGTTGACGGCCGTGGCGCCGATAAGGGCGAAATCGGTCTTATGATGACTAAGGCAGACGGGGGTGACGCACAGTGAGTAATAACGAAAAGCATATAAAAGAGCCACTCTTTCACATAACACGCAGAGCGGATATTCCTGCCTTAAAGGCTTGGGGAATAAGGCTCATTGCAATATTTGCGGCACTAGTTGTCAGCGCACTTGTAATTGTTACAATTACAAATTATAACCCGATTGAAGTTTATATAAAGATGTTCGAGGGTAGCTTTGGCTCCGAGCGTAAGTTTTTTATCTTACTTCAGAATACAGCAATGCTATTGTGCGTATCATTGGCAGTTACGCCTGCGTTTAAGATGAAGTTCTGGAACTTGGGCGCCGAGGGACAGGTGCTTGTCGGCGGTCTTGCGAGTGCGGCTTGTATGTTCTATGCTAAAGACAGTTTGCCTTCGTGGTTTCTAATCGTTATAATGCTTATAACAAGCATTTTAAGCGGTATAATCTGGGGCGTGTTGCCTGCGGTGTTCAAGGCGATATGGAGAACAAACGAAAGTCTTTTCACACTTATGATGAACTATGTTGCAATGCAGCTTGTATCATTCTTTATTATGGTTTGGGTGCCTAATGGCTCCAGCGTTATGGGTGTTCTTAATCAGCGCTCGGAGTGCGGATGGCTACCGAGCATTTTCGGTCAAAAGTATGCCATTAACATAATTATTGTTGCAGTGCTTACCGTTGTTATGTTTATATACCTGCATTTCAGCAAGCAAGGATATGAAATATCAGTTGTGGGCGAGAGTGAAAACACAGCTCGGTATGTTGGTATAAATGTTAAAAAAGTAATTATCAGAACAATGGTAATTTCAGGTGCTATTTGCGGTCTCGCCGGTTTCCTGCTCGTTTCGGGAACCAACCACACCGTATCAAAAGAGCTTGCCGGCGGTATGGGCTTTACGGCAATAATGGTTTCATGGCTTGCAAAGTTTGAGCCTACCATGATGATATTTACCTCAATGTTTATCGTGTTCCTTCAAAAAGGCGCCGGCGAGATAGCAACGGCGTTCAGACTTAACGAGAGCGTTTCCGATATTTTAACAGGTATTATTATTTTATTTATAATCGGTAGTGAGTTCTTTATAAACTATAAAATAAATATGCGCTCAAAACAAAAGGAGGCAAAATAATGATTAACACAATTTTTGCTTTCATAAATGCAGCTATTATTCAGTCAATTCCGCTTTTGTTCGGTGCAACCGGTGAAATAATAACAGAAAAAAGCGGGAACTTAAACCTCGGCATACCCGGTATTATGTATATGGGCGGTATATCGGGAATAATCGGCGGATATATTTATGAGCATTCCGTATCTTCTCCGAATGCGGCACTTTGTATAATTATACCGCTAATATCTTCCCTTATAGGTTCGGTTTTGTTAGCACTTATATATAGCTTTTTAACAATTACTTTGCGTGTTAACCAAAATGTTACCGGTCTGGCTCTTACCACATTCGGTATCGGTATCGGTAACTTTTTCGGTGGTTCGCTTTTAAGCTTTTTCGGTGAAACAGGTTCAATTTCGCTTATTAAAACAGGCAAGTGCTTCAAAGCAAGCCTCCCGTTTGCCGATAAGCTCGGCATTTTCGGCAGAACATTTTTATCCTTTGGCTTTTTGGCGTACCTTGCTATAATAATCGCACTCTGCACTTCATATTTCTTTAACCGCACAAGAGCAGGACTCAATCTCCGTGCGGTGGGTGAAAACCCTGCAACAGCCGATGCGGCAGGCATAAATGTTACAAGGTATAAATACCTTTCAACTATTATCGGTGGTGCAATAGCCGGACTCGGTGGCCTTTACTTTGTTATGGACTACACCGGCGGCGCCTGGACTAATAATGGTTTCGGCGATAGAGGATGGCTTGCTATTGCAATTGTTATTTTTGCGATTTGGCGTCCTACAACAGCAATTTTCAGTTCTTTCCTGTTTGGCGGTCTTTATATACTTTGTATTTACATTCCGGGCCTTTCAAGCAGTTCAAAAGAGCTTATAAATATGTTGCCTTATGTTGTGACAATTCTGGTGCTTATTGTAATCAGTATGCGTAAAAGAAAAGAAAATCAACCTCCTGCTTCACTTGGACTTTCATATTTCAGGGAGGAAAGATAAAACTTAAGCGCTCGGTTTTGCCGAGCGCTTTTTCTATGCTTTTCTTTTAAAGACTATCGGATATGCGATAAATGAAATTACAAGTCCTACAATAACATCTATTATTGAATGTTGCCGCAGGAACAGGGGGGAAAGGCAGATTACAAAGGTCATAATTACAAACGCTGTTCTCCATTTTTTAGTGCTGTAACGCTCTGAATGCCACGCTGTAAACATAACCGCCATAGAGCCTATTATGTGAATTGACGGACATACATTAGTGTTCGTATCGTAAGTATAAAGCAGTTTTGCAATATCAACAAAAATATTATCCCGTGCGTATTCTTCCGGTCTTAAACACTGCTGATTGGGATATGCTATATAAATAACAAGGGTTACGGTATATGTAAGGATAACAAACATATGGAACTTGTTAAAGGCTTTAATATCATAGAAAAAGCCGTATATCATTATCCAGAATATGAAGAAAAACCAGAAGTAATACGGTATTACGAAAAACTCGCAAAATGGTATTTTGTCGTCAAGAGGACACCAGATAGTATGATAATTCATTTTTACACCTTGTTCAAGCGTCCAAAAAACAATACCGTAAAAAAGCCAATAGAGCAAAAACCATATGTGGCGAAAATCGGGAGAATTAAGCGTTTTGAAGCTCAATCCTTTATAACTTGTGGGTTTCATATTATTTTCCTTTGCAAATGTGATTAAAAATCGTCTCGGTTGAGCAGATACTGAAATTATCTTTAAGGCGGTTACTCATATTATTGATTTTAGATTCGTTTTGTAAATAATCACAAACTAAATCTGAAAGCGCATGAGCTGTGTCCCCAGTATCGGCGAAGCCGTGGGAGATGAAGAAATCGAGATTTCTTGTTTCACAACCGGGTACAGCGTCAATAAAAATCATAGGCAAATGCTTTACCGCCGCCTCGGTGGAGCTCAGTCCCCCCGGTTTTGTTAGAATAACATCGGCGGCATCCATATAAATAGGTATTCTAGAAGTATAACCTACTACGGTAACATTTGGTGCCTTTTCTTTTATGAGTGAGGAATAAAGTCTTCTGTTGTTGCCGCAAATTGCAACCAAATGCGCATCTTTCGGCATAACCTTAGGCAATAATTCAGGGGCGGTCGTTCAAGAGCAACTGATTGCGAACGAGCGACCAGTTAGCGACCGGGCGGTCTGCCCATTTTTTTTGCAACTC
>JAFXNY010000084.1 GCA_017529165.1 Clostridia bacterium | reverse complement strand
TAATTCTTTATGGAGGTGTAAAGTATGGCAGTTAATATAAGACTTCGTAGTATGGGCGCTAAAAAGGCACCTTTTTATCGCGTAGTAGTTGCCGATTCGAGATATCCCCGTGACGGGCGTTTTATCGAAGAAATCGGTTATTATGATCCTACCAAAGAGCCGGCAAATGTTCAGATAGATGCCGAAAAGGCTCAAAAGTGGATTAAAAACGGCGCTCAACCTACCGATACGGTAAAGGCGCTTCTTAAAAAGAACAACATTATTTAATTATTCTAAGTTTGGAGAAAAAGATTTATGAGTGAACTTCTTAAAGTGATTGCTTCCGGTCTTGTCGAGAATCCGGATGCAGTAAATGTTACTGTTGATGAGCCTAACGAGGAGGGTATAATTGTTTACCACCTTCGTGTAGCTCAGGAAGATATGGGCAGAGTTATAGGTAAGCAGGGCAGAATAGCTAAGGCTATCCGCACAGTTATGCGTGCTGCCGCAAACCGTAACGACCAGAGAATTGCAGTTGATATTGACGAATAATATCAAATGTTTTAATACCCCCTCAAAACCGAGGGGGTATTTTACCTTATTGGGTGATATTTATGAAAAAAGAGTTTATTGAAACAGGAAAAATTGTGGGCACACACGGCGTAAAGGGAATGGTAAGGATACAGCCGTGGGCGGATAACGGTGCATTTTTAGCATCGTTTGATGTGCTCTATATTGACGGCGGAAAAACCGCACTTAAAATCCAAAAAATACAGCCTCACGGTAATGTGGTAATTGCCCAGATTGCCGGTGTGAGCTCGATTGAAGATGCCGAAAAGCTTCGTAACAAAGTGGTTTATATTAAAAGGGAAGATGCAGATATACCGAAAGACAGATACTTTGTCAGCGAGCTTATTGGTTGTAAGGTTTTTGATAGCGTAACAGGCAAAGAATACGGTGTTATATCGGATGTATCAAAGACCGGTGCTAACGATGTGTGGCATATAAAGAAAAACGAAAAGGAATACCTTTTACCTGCGATAAACGATGTAGTTAAAAGTGTTGATATAGATAATGAAGAAGTAACTATTTGCCCGATGAAAGGGATATTTGAAGATGAGAATTGATGTTATGACGCTTTTTCCCGATATGTGCGAGTCAGTTATGAATGAGAGCATAATAGGCAGGGCACGCAAGGCAGGCAAAGTGGAAATACAGATTACAAATATAAGAGATTTTGCAGGGAATAAGCATAATAAGGTTGACGATATGCCCTATGGCGGCGGTATGGGTATGGTTATGGCGGCTTCACCCATATATAACTGTTATAAGAGCTTGTATAATGAAAATGAGTCAAAACCCCACCTTATATATATGTCACCTAAGGGTAGAACTCTTACGCAAAAAAAGGTTGTAGAGCTTTCAAAGCTTGATAGGATAGTCATACTTTGCGGACACTATGAGGGAGTAGACCAAAGGGTAATAGATGAGATCGTAGATGAGGAAATATCTATAGGCGATTTCGTTCTTACCGGCGGAGAATTGCCGGCTCTCACCTTGGCGGACGCAGTTTGCAGGATGCTACCGGGTGTTTTGTCCGATGATGTTTGCTTTGAAGAGGAAAGCCACTATAGCGGTCTCCTTGAATATCCGCAATATACAAGACCGGCCGAGTGGTTAGGCAAAGCAGTGCCGGATGTGCTTCTTTCTGGCAACCATGCCGAAATAGATAAATGGCGAAGAAAACAGTCACTTACCCAAACAAAGGAACGCAGACCGGATATGTTTTCTCAATTGAATCTGACACAAAAAGATGAAGAATTACTAAATGAAGTGGAAAAAAACGGAAAATGAGGCATATTTTGTGTTTGTTTGCCTTTTTGCGACTTTACATTTTGACCAAAATTGACATCATTTTTACCTGAAAAATTGGACTATTTTTAGAACTTTTTAACAACTCGTTGACAATTTCATTTAATATAGTATAATGAACTCATAAATTAGTTGTTAACTTTATAAGTGTTTTAAGCGGTAAAAAAAGGAGTATGTCTTATGTGCGTAAAAGATGTAGTTATACATAATCAAGTTGGTCTTCATGCCCGTCCGGCCACTTTCTTTATCCAGAAAGCAAATGAATATAAGTCTTCAATTTGGGTTGAAAAGGATGAGCGTAAGGTAAACGCAAAAAGCCTTTTAGGTGTTTTATCCCTCGGTATTGTAGGCGGTACAACCATTAAGATTATTGCGGACGGAAGCGATGCCGAGCAGGCTCTCAGTGGCCTTGTAGCATTGGTAGAGTCCGGCTTTGCAGAATAAAACCGAAAATTAAATATAATATGTATTTTATGCCTTGCTAATCAGCAAGGCATATATATCCGGGTGTGGCGCAGCTGGTAGCGCGCTTGACTGGGGGTCAAGAGGCCGCAAGTTCAAGTCTTGTCACTCGGACCAGTTTGAGTGTTCTTAACCAACCTGAGTTGGATTTGAACACTCTTTCTTTTTGTCTTTTGCAATTCTTTATGTACGGAGCAGGGTTTTCCTGCTCCTTTAGTGTTTTTATGTCGGCATAGCCCTTGTACTGTATTCAAGCGCTACACCTTTTCTTGTTTCTTCTTTGAAATTCTTGTGTTTGCAGAGATTTGGAAGTTCCAAATATCCTACAAACCGCCAGTGGATTTTTACGGTTTGTTTACGGTTCTTTCCTGTGCCGGTTACATTGTAAACATCAATTCTGTCAATCAGTTCACGAAGCAGCGGAGCCGATAGATAATCCATAGCCATAAACCGTTTGACAGCGGCTATAAATCTGTCCTTTGAGAGTTGCATATCGTTTACTTCGTTAAGGCGTTTGCGGTAATCGGCAATTTTGTTTTTAAGTTCCAATTTCTCCGCCTCATATTTCTGGCTGAACTGTAAAAACAGACTGTCGGTGAGTTTGCCCGAAACATTGTCTTCATAACACCTGATACAAAGTTCGGATACTTGCTCGATTCGGCTTGTGCATTTTTGAATTTCACCCTCGATATGCCTTTTCTCTTTAAGGATATCGGCGTTTGTTTTATCGGATAGAATTTCTACAAAATGCTCTTCGTCATCAGCAAGGCACTGGGACAATCGCCGTAGTTCTAATATTACAACCTCTCTTATGGCGTCAGCCCTTATATAATGAGTTGAGGTGCAGGTGCCTCGCCGTCCGTGATAGTTGCCGCACATAAAGAACGGTATATCGGTCTTGTCGTGCTTGATGTTGAACCATAGTTTCCTGCCGCAGTCGGCACAGTATAAAAGGTCGCAAAACATATTGCGTTCCCAATTATCCGGCTTTGGGTTTCTGCGGCGGGTTTTACCGATTAACTTCTGCACTTGTTCAAATGAATCACGG
>JAFXNY010000083.1 GCA_017529165.1 Clostridia bacterium | reverse complement strand
GCCTATCGGTAAAGATGATAGCGAGAATGTAGAGGTTAAGCAGTACGGCGAGCAGAAAAACCCCGATTTCCCGATACCCTATCATACTGATATTATGGCGCTCTTTAACGGTATTGATAAAGAGTCCGCAGGGCGTGTTGCAGGCGAGGGCTTTTATTACCTTATGGGTGATATTGCCCGTATGCACTCGGCAGTTACCGCATATGCGAGAGATTTTATGATTGATAAAGGCTTTATCTATCATATACCTCCGTTTATGATACGCTCAAATGTTGTTTCCGGCGTTATGAGCTTTGAAGAAATGGACTCTATGATGTATAAAATAGAGGGTGAAGACCTTTATTTAATAGGCACCTCCGAGCATTCTATGATAGGCAAGTTTATAGATACTATAACCCCCGAAGAAAAACTGCCCTTAACGCTTACAAGCTATTCCCCCTGCTTCAGAAAAGAAAAGGGCGCCCATGGCATAGAGGAAAGGGGCATTTACAGAATACACCAGTTTGAAAAGCAGGAAATGATTGTAATCTGCAAACCCGAGGATAGTATGAAATGGTTTGATAAGATGTGGGGCTATTCGGTTGAGCTTTTCCGCAGTCTCGATATTCCGGTGAGAACCCTTGAATGTTGCACCGGCGATCTTGCTGACTTAAAGGTTAAATCTTACGATGTTGAAGCCTGGAGCCCCAAACAGAAAAAGTATTTTGAGGTATGTTCCTGCTCAAACCTCGGGGACGCACAGGCTAGAAGACTCGGTATAAGAGTTAAGGGGGAGGACGGCAAGAAATACCTTGCGCACACTCTTAATAATACCGTTGTGGCTCCGCCCCGTATGCTGATAGCACTACTTGAAAACAATCTCTCGTTTGACGGCGAGTATTACAGCGTAAAAATACCCGAAGCCTTAAGACCTTATATGGGCGGTAAGGCAGAGATAAGGGCTATCAACAAATATACAAAGGAATGATAGTATGAACCGCAAGGGAAGCAAACAAGTAGAGGCAATTTCGGTTATTTTAGGAATAATTGCCGTGCTGCTTATTGTGGCGGCATTGATAATTACCGCTATGCATTATTTGCCGCACAAAGAAGACTTTAGCGAGTATAAAAACAAAACAGAGTCCGTAGCAGAGCTTCCGCAAAACCCGATAGATTTTGATACTCTTAAAGCACAGAACGAGGATGTTTGCGGTTGGATAAAGTTTGATAGCACGGATATAGCGGTTGACTATCCGATAGTAAGAGCCGGAGAAAACAAGGCCGAAGATTATTATCTTCGCCGTGATATAGATGGTAAGTATGCCACCGCAGGTATGGTTTATATTCAAAAGGTGAACTCGATAGATTTTTCCGATCCCTGCACCATTATTTACGGTCATAATATGCGGAACTTATCAATGTTCGGAACACTCAAGTACTTAAGGGATAAGGAGATTTTTGACCGCAACGAGTTTTTCTATGTCTATTATCCCGGGCACATACTTAAATATGCCATAAAATCGGCTTTTGTTTATGATGATAGGCATGTTTATTATTCTTTCGATTTTAATACCGAAGATGGTTTTAACGCATTTGCTGAAGAAGCTTCAAACCCGCAGGCACTTGTTAAAAATGTAAGAGACAGCGTTATAATTAAGCCGGACAGTAAATTGGCGGTACTCTCTACCTGCACTAACGGCGCTGAGAACGAGCGATACCTTGTGGTAGCCGTCTTGGTGGAAGATACAAAGACCAAATAAAAAGTTAAGTATATTAAGGGGGCGATTGCACATGAAAAATATTGCAAAAATGAATAAAGTTAATATTATGCCGTCTGCCCTTATGGTATTTTTGTTTGCCTCAATTCTGGCGATAGGTCTTTTCCATGAGTGGACATCATGCGTAGCTTCTGTTCTGCTCACCGTCTGGCTGTTTTTTAATGTGATAAGGGATAAAAAACTTACATTTAATATAAACCTTACCTTGATTTCGGTTGTATTTATTGTTTTGATGTACGGTATCAGCGCATTTTGGGCACTGGATAGGGGCATGGCGGTTATCGGCTTTTTTAAGTTTTTACCGGTGTTGCTTTTCACCTTTTGCCTTTATCTGAAAGAGGATACCGAGTCACTTATAAAGCGGTATATACCTATCTTTATGGGCATTGTTGTTATTGTTTTCGCCGCTCTTATGCAGATTCCCGCACTAAAAGACTATTTTTCGGTTGCCGGCAGATTTTCGGGAACATTCCAGTATCCTAACAGCTTTGCAATCGTGGTTTTAGCGGCACAGCTTCTGGCATTCTCGGCTCCGGTAAAGAAATACATTAAAACGGTTTTAATCGCTGTTTTGCTTTTCGGTATTTTTTATACTGGCAGTCGTACAGTGCTTGTTTTAGCGTTGCTTTCAAACGCCGCTATGCTCATTTATAGAATAAGGTTTTCAAAAAAGACCGCCCTTATATCATCGGCGGTTTTTGCTGTTGTTTTGGGTGTATCTCTGACACTTGCGTTTTTGCGGATATCGCCGTTTGATAGAATACTTACAATCAATTTCGGAGCAAGTACATTTATAGGCCGTCTGCTTTATTTTAAGGATGCATTGCCGGTAATCTTTAAGCATCCTTTCGGCATTGGTTACCTCGGATATTTTTATAGCCAAACTTCGTTTCAAACAGGCATATATTCGGTTAAATACATACACAACGATATATTGCAGTTGGCACTTGATATAGGTTGGCTCCCGCCCTTGGTTTTTGTGTTAGCTGTATTAAAGTCGATTTTCTCAAAAGGCGTAAAACCAGAAAACCGTATTATTCTTTCGGTTATGCTTTTACACAGTCTCTTTGATTTTGATTTGCAGTTTATAGCGGTGTTTATGCTTTTAATTGTTTTTATGAAGCGGGACGGCGGAAAACAGATAACAATCAAAAAAACAGGAGTTTTATTTATTGCTGCGGTTTTATCGCTTTAATCGCTTTATTTTTCCGTGGCACTGGCACTATCTCTGTTCGGCAATACCGAGGCCTCACGAAGTATGTACCCTTATAATACCGATAACAATATAAAAATGTTGATTTCGCTTAACAGGACAGGTAAATATGAGGAAATCGCAGATAGTATAATTGAGCAAAACGAGTATGCGTATATAGCCTACGGCGAAAAGGCAAGGGGTGCATACTATAAAGGCGACTTTACAAGCCTTATAAGGTATAAAAACCTCGTGTTTGAGTACGCTCCGCTTAATTATAATGAGTATGAAGAGTACTGTTATATGCTTATAAACGGCGTTATGCTTTATAATAACGCCGGCGATAGAAACAGCGCCGAGATATGTAAAAGGCAAATCTTATTAACAAAGAAAGAGTACGAAAGCAATTTAGAAAAGGTAAGCGGTTTAGGGCTTAAAATTAAGGATAAACCAAAACAGCGATTCCCCGATGATATCGAAACATACATTTACAAGCTAAATAAGGGGGAAGGTCAGTGAAAAAAGTAACGGCAGTTATTCTGGCAGTGGTTTTAATGGCGTTAACGCTTTCGTCTTGCAAGGGCAAAAGCGGCGTTTTAGTGTTAGACGGCGAAGGTAATACATTAGCACAGATATCTTCTTTCTCAAAAACCGATAATGATACCTTTATAAACGCCGTTTTAAGCGAAGCGGTTAATGCTGTTGCTGATAAGCAGGGTTTAAGCCGGGATAAGGCGCAAAGGTTTCTTGTGAAAAACGGTTGCACGATTAAAACCGATTTTAACAAAAACGCTTTTGAGTTTATAAAAGAGGCGTACACTAAAAACCTTGAGGACTCGGTGGAGTATGCTTGTGTGCTAACCGATACTTCCGGTGCAGTTTTAGCAGTATATAATAATTCTCCCGATTCTGCCGATAATGTTACTTTGCTTAAAAACCCGTACAGTACCATAAAACCGCTTAGCGTTTATTCTTTGGCGCTTGAAGAAAAGATAATAAACTGGTCTAGTGTGTTTGAGGACTCTGAATACAAAAAGATAAAGGGCGAGGACGGCAATATGTACAGCTGGCCTGCCAACGCCACAAACACATATAAAAACGAGGATGTAACGGTTGAATATGCCATTAAAAACTCGCTTAATACCGTGGCTGTAAAATGCCTGTCAAAGCTCGGGGTAAAAAAATCTTTGGGCTTTTTGGCAACTAAGCTCCGTATAGATGTAAGCCAAGAATCGGTAAAGGCACAGGCATACGGCGAAGAAGAAATTATAGGCAATATAGCGCTCGGGTATTTATCAAGCGGTGTATCGCTTCTCGATATGGCAGGATATTATCAGATTTTTGTAAATGACGGCGCATATACCCCTGCACATTTTGTAAAAGAAATAACCGATAATTCCGGCAAAGAGATTTATAAGTACAGCGCCGAAAAAACGCAGGTTATAAGCGGCGAGACCGCTAATATAATGAATAATATGCTAAGGCAGGTTGTTTCCCCAGGTGCTACAGGGCATAAGGCGGCAGTTAAAAATCTTGAAATCGCCGGAAAAACCGGCACGGGGAACGACTATGAGGGCAACTGGTTTATAGGCGCTTCTCCCGATTATATATGTGCAGTTTGGCACGGCAGGTATATGCAAGAAAATATAGCTCCACAGATTTTTTCGGGCATATTTTCAAAGCTTAAGCATGAAAACACCCGATTTAAGAGCTATCAGGGCATTAAAAAAGCGGGTTATTGTGCAGAGAGCGGAAAGCTGTTATCAGCCGGTTGCACTAAAATGGAAACAGGCTTTTACACTCCGGATAATATGCCGGAAAAATGTGATATTCACAGCCGCTAAAAGCGGTTTGACAAATAATTCCAAAAAAATTATAATTACTATGTAATCTCAATGCTGCGGAGGTAGATTTATGAAAAAAGTTTTGGCGGTAATTCTATCGGTGATTTTGTTGGCTTCGGTGTTTGTTCCGGCATCCAGTGTGCTGGCAACTTCGCCGGCGGACACTATTGACCGTGTTGAAATCGAGAATGTTTCGGTTATTGAAGAGACATATGGTCAAAAGTACACTGATGCGGCAGGTGGAGAGTATTGGTTTTATCAATTAGTGTACCCTAAGAATTATACGGTTTATTTTAAGGATAGTACGAGTAAGACCTCTAGTTACGGTAAAGGGCTTGAAGTGGCAGGAACCCTATATGATATTAATTGTGATTGGTACAACTGGTCTCGGTCTCAAGAAACAGAACATTTTGTTAAAGGGAACACCTATAAGGCAAAGTGTTCATTCGCAGGCATTGAGTGCAGTTATAATGTAACTGTTACCGAAAGTCCGGTCGATTATATAGAAGTAGAAGATATCTGTATTATTGAAAATACAAACGGCAGAAAGTCTGTAGATGATAACGGTAATGAATATTGGCAGTATTATTCATATGCTCCGAAT
>JAFXNY010000082.1 GCA_017529165.1 Clostridia bacterium | reverse complement strand
TCAAATATAACCTTTCCGTCTTTAATTCTCGGTGCTATTGTGGCTTTGACAGCCGCCGGCTGTTCCTTTATTTCTTTCATCATAAAGTGCTCGTAGCCGCCTTTTTCAGCCGCTTGAACATCCCACAGTATGCGTACTACGCTCTTATCTATTTCTTTGCCCAAGCAGTCAAAAACCTTAATACTGTCGGCAGTGATTTTCGCAAATTCGCCGTCTTCAAGATATATAACATTTCTCGTGTGGGAAACGAGTGCGGTAACATCAGAGGCAAAATAGTTTTCATCCGTGCCAACGCCGATAATTAAGGGACTCGCCGCTCTTGCGGCGTAAATAGTGCCGGGGTTATTGTTGCAGATGACGCCTATTGCATAAGACCCGCGAAGTCGGTTTGTGGTTTTAATAAGTGCGTCACGCACACTGCCTTTATAGTATTTTTCAATAAGGTGTACTATTACTTCGGTATCAGTTTCACTATCGAAATGGTAACCCTCTTTTATCAGTTCTTCCCGAAGAGACATATAGTTTTCAATAATTCCGTTATGAACTACGGCAAACTTACCGTCATTGCTAAGATGCGGATGTGCGTTTTCGCTAGTGGGCGCTCCGTGGGTTGCCCAGCGGGTATGACCTATACCGGTGTTGCCGGGTACTAATTTGCCGTCATCTGTTTTCTCGCAAAGATTTGCAATTCTTCCCGTTACCTTGTTTACCGAAATAACAGAGTTATCCATTACGGCGATACCTGCCGAATCGTAGCCTCGGTATTCGAGCTTTTTAAGACCTTCAAGTAATATCGGTGCGGCAGGAAGCGCACCTGTAAAACCGACTATTCCACACATAATATTTCCTCCAAATAGAATTATTTACCGCTCTCGCCATAGTTTGAAAGTACTCTGGCTGACGGGTCGTTTACATTACAACCATCCCAAGATTTATTGGGCATCCAAAAATCAACTACCATTTCCGATTGACCGAGATAGTATTTTTCAAATATTTCTCTGTATAAAAGCGATTCTTTTGTAAATGGTTTTGCGTGAGTGTATTTTTCGCATTTTTCCTTAAACTCAGTATCGCTGTACTGTGTTTCGGCGTACTCTTTAAGGTAATCGACCATTGAGTGACCTACCGCATCTGAAAATGCCGCCTTCTCACGCCAGAGTATACTGTCAGGAAGAAAGCCCAGTCCCTCAAATGCGTGGCGCAATAAGTATTTGCCCTTATTGTATTTATTCATTTTAATTTCGGGGTCAAGGCTCATCACATATTTTGCAAAATCGAGGTCGCCGAACGGCACTCTAGCTTCGAGAGAGTTTACCGAAATGCACCTGTCAGCACGCAAAACATCATACATATGAAGTTCTTTTACTCGCTTTTGTGACTCTTTTTGAAATTCGTCCGCACTTGGCGCAAAATCGGTATATTTATATCCGAACAACTCATCGGAGATTTCTCCTGTAAGCAATACTCTTATATCTGTTGTTTCGTGAATTGCTTTGCAGACAAGATACATACCCATACTTGCTCGGATAGTGGTAATATCGTAAGTGCCAAGCAGGTGTATAACTGTTTCGAGCGAGGATATGACATCTTCCGGTGTCATATAAATCTCGGTATGTTCGGCGCCTATAAAGTCGGCTACCTGCCGAGCATATTTAAGGTCAATAGCATCCTCACTCATACCTATTGCAAAGGTTTTAATCGGTGTTTTACTTTCCTTTGCCGCAATAGCGCATACAAGCGAAGAATCAAGACCTCCGGAGAGCAGAAAACCTACCTTCGCATCCGCTATAAGTCGCTTTTTAACGCCTGCTATCAGTTTTTCTTTGATATTTTTGCAAGCAGTTTCGAGATCGTCACTGCAAACATTATCCACCTTGGATATATCGTTATAGCAGACAAACTTACCGCCTTTATAATAATGTCCGGGTGGGAACGGCATTATTTTCTCGCAAATACCTATAAGATTTTTCGGCTCGCTTGCAAAAACTATTGTGTCGTTTTTATCATATCCGTAATAAAGAGGACGAATACCGATAGGATCGCGTGCGGCGATAAACTTTTCAGTCCTGCCGTCATAAATAATTAAGGCGTATTCTGCGTCAAGCATTTTGAACATATCCGTGCCGTATTCGAAATACATTGGCAAAATGATTTCGCAGTCGCTGTCACTCTTAAAAGTGTAGCCTTTATTTATTAAGCGGTCGCACTCTGCCTTAAAACCGTAAAGCTCACCGTTACAAACGGCAAAGCTGCCGTTCAGACTGAACGGCTGCATACCCTCTTCGTGGAGCCCCATAATGGAAAGCCGGTGAAAGCCCAAAACTCCGCTTTTTACTTCTATACTTCTGCTGTCGTCGGGTCCGCGAGACTTAGTCTCGGCGAACCCTTTTTCAAATGCGGGTCGATCTGAGATTTCACCGCAATATCCTATAATTGAACACATAATACATCACTCCACATCCTGTAAAGCGTCATAACCCTCTTCGCCGGTGCGTACCTTAACAACATTTTCAACATCGTAAACAAATATTTTGCCGTCGCCGATATGCCCCGTATAAAGCACCTTTTTAGCAGTTTCTATAACACTGCTTACCGGGACCTTGCTTACAACTATATCAACCTGTATTTTAGGAAGCAGGTTGGCTTCTACCAAAACTCCGCGATAGTATTCGGGCTTACCTTTTTGCACTCCGCAACCGAGTACGTGCGATACCGTCATACCCGTAATGCCTATATCCATAAGAGCCGTTTTAAGGGTTTCAAACCGCGACTCTTTGCAAACGATTTCAACCTTTGTAAATTTAGGTGTGCTATCGTCAAAGGTTGGCACCTTTTTAACCGTTACAGCTTCGGATACCGGAATATCTCCGGTTACCGCTACGGCTTCCTCATATCCGTAATTAAGACCTTCAACAGCGGGGGCAAAATCGGCGTATGCGCTCGGTAGGCCGTGCTCCGTACTGTCAAGCCCTTTTATCTCTTCTTCCTCTGATACGCGAAGACCTATCGTTTTTTTAATGATAAAGAATGTGGTTGTCATCATCACCGCAGTCCAGACGAGAATCGATGTAATACCTAAAAGTTGCACACCTAAAAGTCGGAGACTGCCGGTGTAGAATAGACCTTTTATTCCTGCCGGGGCAGCCGGGTTGGCAAGCAGTCCTACTGCGATAGTTCCCCAAACACCGTTTGCAAGGTGAACACCTACTGCGCCGACGGGATCGTCAATATGAAGCTTAATATCTAAAAGCTCTACAACAAATACTACAAGGAAACCTGAAACAATGCCTACAACTGTGGAGCCTAATGCATCCAGTGCATCACATCCGGCGGTTATACCCACAAGACCTGCGAGCGAGGCGTTCAGGCACATTGAAACATCCGGCTTGCCGTTTTTTATCCAGGTAAATACCATAGTAACACAGGTGGCAACCGCCGGCGCTATCGTGGTGGTTACAAATATTGAGGAGAGCGACTCACCGTCCCATGC
>JAFXNY010000081.1 GCA_017529165.1 Clostridia bacterium | reverse complement strand
TGTGATTTTTCCGCCGTTTATTTCTACCGTGAGAGTAGTAACTGTAGATTTTTTGGCGGCGTTGATACCGTCATCCGAAGCCTCGATATTTATTGTGCCGTCATTGATTTGAATATGGGTCGCTTCTAACCCTTCGGCGGCGGTGATGTTAAGTGTTCCGCCGTCTATGGTAAGATATGTGATGGCGTGAATACCGTCGTCACCGGACTTAATTGTTATCGTTCCGCTTTCTATATAGATATATCCCTTTTCGTTATCGTCATTATTCTCGCTGTGAAGTCCGTCCTCGCCGGAGGTTATATTTATGGTGGCATTTGCTATTCTTATACTGTCGTTAGCATCTATGCCGTGCAATAAACAGGTAAAATTATATGTTCCGCCTGTAAGCTTTACATCATCCTTGCCTACAACCGAATGGCCTGCGGGACTCTTTACAGTAAGAGTACCTTCGCCATTAAATGTTATGTCGGATTTTGAAAACACTGCACCGTCAATGTTGTTATCGTCTGTCGTCTTGAATGTGCCGCCGTTAGCGAGGGTGTTTTCCGTTCCTTTAACGGTGGTTACAAACACCTTGTCGGCGGATTTAACATAAAGTGCCGCAGAGGTTTTGCTTGTGATAGAAACACTGTTTAGCACTACCTGTACCTTATCTGTATCAGGAACATCTACTGTAACAGAGCCGTCCGAAACGATGCCTGTAATGATGTATGTTCCGGCTTTTGTTATACTGATATTGGGGTTACTTTCACTAATGGTAATCTTTGTTGCCGTGCTCTCATCATAGTCTGTTGCATAGTCACGTTCAGTAAACATATCGGTTGTATCAAGTGTTGCCGTGCTGCCCGAAGTGACGGATGTTTTGTTTTTAGTGCCAGAAGTGTTATTACTGCCGCAAGCTGAAAGTATCATCATAAATGACAGTAAAATTGCCGTTACCGGAATAAATATTTTTATTTTTTTCATAATAATCACCTTTCTTATAATTCGGAGTTTCCAATCTCCTGATTTGAAATTGAGATTTCAAGATTTCCGTTTCGTTCACGGATAGAGTCTATCATCTCTTTTTCGAGTGTTTTGTCTTTAAGGGAAATATCGTATGTCAACCTGAACATACTGCCCATATTTGTAGTTTTAACCTTTTTAAGCTCATAGCTTTTTGTGTATTTCTTTAAGATGTCGTCAAAAACTTCGGTGTAGTTAAGGTCTTCGGGTATTGTTACAGCCATTGTTTTGTAGCTTAACATTCTCTTTTCGCCGAGACTAAACGAATTGTAAAGCATAAACATAAGGCAAAGTATTACGGTGAAAAGCACCGCATAGGCGAGATACCCCATACCTGCTATAAGACCTGCACTCATAGCAAGGAAAATCATAGCTATTTCTTTAGCCGTCCCCGGTGCCGAGCGGAAGCGGACTAAACTGAACGCACCTGCCACCGCAACTCCTGTACCTACATTTCCGTTTACCATCATAATCACTACGCAAACAACTGCGGGAAGTATTGCAAGGGTTAATAAAAAGCTTTTGGTGTAGCGTGTTTTATAGGTGTAGCATAGAGCCATTATTATACCGAGCACTAAACTCAAACCTACGTAAAGTAAAAAGTTTTGCACACTGATAACCGATGTGGTTGAACTGTCAAATAATCCACCAAATATTGTATTAAGCATAATAAGCATCCTTTCTTATATTAGGGTAAATAGAGTTTATATAAGCGTTTCCGTATTTTGAAAACGATGTTTTGAAAAGTCCGTTTTTGCTGAGTGCCTTTGATAGCCACTTTGGCATTGCACCCGAGCATTTTATTTCCATTAAGGTAAGCTCATAGGGAAAAACATATTCGCCCGAAACATCTGCTTTAAGAGACATATCTGTTTGCCGGCTTAAAATGTTTTCGTCAAATGTAATTCTAAGGTCGCTGTTTGTCTTCGAAAAATATGCCTCACGCTCGTAGCTTAAAAATATAGCAGGCTTTAGAGTTTTATAAAATTGCAAAAAGTAATCAATTTCTTTTGCAATTTGACTGTTAATAGGTCTCTCGGTTTTACCGGATAGCCACTCTTCAGCCTGATTGGTTTTAAGCGGTATTCGGCGTTTGTAAACTATGTGGTCATATTTCTTTTTAAGCTCTACAAATACCGTGCTGTCACTGTGGGCGAGTTCATAGCTTCTTACTCTTAATTTCTCTTTATATACAGGTGACTCTATCGAAC
>JAFXNY010000080.1 GCA_017529165.1 Clostridia bacterium | reverse complement strand
GGGTATTGTAAGAGTAATTTCGTCTATGTCTCTTACTTTTTCATATTCGTTTACAATAGGGGTTTTTGTATCTTTAACAAGCAAATTCCCGTTTTCGTTAATCTCGCAGTTATAAAACGCCTTTTCACCTTTATAGTTCAAATTTCGAACAATAACAATGTTATCGTTTTCGTCTAAGTCAAAATATCTTTTGTCTATCGGCTCTGTTACGTCGCCGTAATCTTCATAATAGGCGGCGGTTATATCGTCACCGTCAATAATCAAATGCCAATTACTTTTAAGCTGCTTCCATTCTCCCTGGAACTGATCGAGCCTATCGCCGAACTTTTCTTCTACCGGGTCAATCTCGATAATAGTTGTTGTTTCGGGTGCTTCTGTAATTGTTGTACTCTCGGTTGTTATTTCTTTTATTGTTTCAGTTTCAGCGTTATTATTTTCTAAAGTTTCCGTACCAACAGGGCTATTTGAAGCGCACCCGGTAAGAAAACAAACAGTTATAGAAAGGACTATACAGCTTAAAGAATGTTTCATTTATTTTCGCCCTCCTGGTTATCCCTTTTTATTTGTTCGTCGATAGCTCGTTTTATAAATCCGTTGACGGTCTCCCCCTGCTTTTCGGCGTGGGATTTTATTTCGTCATACTTTGCATTTTGAACATTTAAGGGAATACGGTGTATCTTTGTGCGTTCATACTCCATATTGTATTTTTTTTTGTTTTCGTTGTATGGTTTGTTTGCCATTAGATAAAGTCCCCTTTCCAGAATTGTGGAAGAGAGCTGCCGCCCTATGCAGCCATAATTAGAGGGTGTGTCTCTTCCACCTTGCAATAATTATAGCATAAAAGTCAATCAATTACAATGTACATTGTAAATAAACTTTATCAATTATTTTTGTGTACTATGTGCATTGATTTCTTACTATGTGCATAGTATAATATAATTACCGAAAGGGAATAAAACACATTGATAAAACCTGAAGAAAGGGGCTGTTAAGTATGACAGAAATAACCAAAATCAGAAAAGAAGTTATGACGCTTGCAAATAGGCTTAATAAAAAGCTCGGCTGCTTATCGGCTGCATTAAAGAGAGCCTGGGCGACCGTTAAGGCAAAAAGAATATTTTGCAAGGTATCAGGCGTAGCATTCGGCAACAGACAGACGGCATTAAAAAGGCTCGAGGCTCATATAAGGAACGGCGTAGAAGTCAAGACAACTTTGCAGCGTGAAGCAAGCAACAGGACGGACAGCAACGCTATAAAGGTGCTTGTATCGGTCAACGGATCCGCAGCGTACCACCTGGGATATATACCCGCAGAAGTGGCGGCGGTGCTTGCTCCCTTAATGGATAAGGTCGGAGAGCTTAAGGCTCACTTATATAACATAGTCGGCGGATATGAAGCCCGCAGCACATACGGCGCACGCCTGGCTATACATTTCTAACCAATAGGGCGGCGACACATAGACCGCCGCCCACATAAAAGAAAATTCTCGGGAGTTTTACAAATGTACGCCCGCAGGGTATTAAAACAATAAAACCCCCTGCAAGTTCGCCGATAGTGGCGGACTTGCAAGAGGTATAACACATTGATACAACCTTAAAGGCTGCAGTTACATTGTAGCCACTAAATAACAAAAAGTCAATAGGAGGCAATAAATTTTATGAAGTATACAGAATTATTCAGCGCATTAGAGGATTTTTCAGATATTCACCCGACAACAAAGGAAGTCGAGACAGCCGGGCGGGAGGTGGCGGCGGCACTGGAAAAGATGGAGGACAAAACGGCCGCCCTCGATATTGATTATAAAATAGGCGTACTTATAAGGGCATACGAAAGACAAGGTTTTATTTTTGGGCTTAATGTCTCGCAGATTGAAAGGCATATAGAATAATTACAAAGGGCGGTTATAATGCCGCCTTTTTGAGTTATCCTCGCTTTATCGTCGCTTTAATCGGTCAGCCCCGCCCGCTTTGGTGCGGCGGTGCTTCCCTATTTTTTGTACTACTTTTGTACTACCCTTGTTTCGGTGTTCCAAAAACCTTAATATAGTTTTCCATAACTATATTTTGGGGCGCGGACTGCATAAGATCTATTGCGTCTTTACGGTCCGCAGCTTCAACAGAATAAGCCGCGCTTTTATTTGTTGTGTCGTTTTCTGTTATAATAAAGAAATTCTTGTTTTCGCTGTAGTATAGTGTTTTCTTCGTCCCGAACATATCTACACTTGAACAAAGTATTATAGAGGTATCGAGGTTATATATAACGCCGTCGGCAACACATATAACAGTATTTGCCGTTTTGTTATCTGCCCCCTCGAGCTTATTTTTTGGTACACTTTTGGGGCACTTTTGGGACACCTCTTTTTTTACCCCTCTTTGTTTGTTCTTTTCCGCTGTTTCACTTGCCATTTTAGCCCTCCCTTACCTGTAAGGATATGCCCATAATCTGCCCAACTTTTGCCCAACTTTTGCCCAACTTTTGCCCAACTTTTGCATAACCGAATTTGCCGCCGTTCAGACCGCCGCCGATTGCGTGTCTATGCCCTCAATGAAAATTATACAACATTCGGGATCGTCCTTTACTCGCTCCCACTTGTACCGCCTATTTGTGTAATACTCTTTTACTATGTGAAGAAAGAAAGCAAGCTGACTTGTATATTTCTTTTCTTCTTTGTGCAGTGTGTCAAGGTGTACGCCGTCAACCTCGATATGCTTAAAAGGGTTATATACTTTTACGGGTGTGGGCTTGCTTATTGTTACGCTGCCAACAATGCCGCCGCCCTCATCAGCCCACCACATAATCAATACTTGAATTTTCATAAAATGCAATACCCTCTATTTGCTCAAAAATTGCCCCATTTTAAAGACTTTGTTTTTAGATTTATAATTATATGTGTTTCATCAAAAGACTTTACCACAGCCCACAGTAATTAAAGCGGGTGCAATTTTTTTTGTTGTTTCGTGTTTTTTTGTGCCTTGCTTTGTGTCCGCTAATGATAATTTACGGACACAAACTTTTTATAAGTCTTTATTTCTTTATATTGTTTTATATATTTTTTAAACGCCCTTTTCCAATAAACGGGTAAATTCTTCTTGGGGTATTCTCCATTGACTTCCGATCTTTACCGCCTTAACCTTGCCC
>JAFXNY010000079.1 GCA_017529165.1 Clostridia bacterium | reverse complement strand
GTACTTCCGATACCCCTTGCCGGCTCGTTTATAATGCGTGTAAGCCTAAGGTCGTCAGCAGGGTTATTTATAAGGCATAAATAAGACAAAATATCCTTTATTTCTTTTCTTTCATAGAAACGCATACCGCCGATTATTCTATATGGTATTCCCGAGCGTGCGAAAACATTTTCAAAGCTTGCCGATTGCGCATTCATTCTGTAGAGCACTGCGTTTTCGCAAAAACGGTCACCTAAAGTAATGTTTTCAAAAATCTTATCGGCAACATATTTTGCCTCTCCTCGCTCGCTTTCGGCTGTATAAACCGAGATAAGCGGTCCGTCCTCGCCGGCGGTCCAAAGATTTTTGCCCTTTCTGCCACGGTTATTGGCTATTACCTTGTTCGCTGCAGAAAGTATATTACCGGTTGACCTGTAATTCTGCTCAAGCCTTATTGTCTTTGCGTTTTGAAAGGTTTCTTCAAAGCTTAGAATATTTTCGATGGTAGCACCTCTGAAGCGGTATATGCTCTGGTCATCATCGCCTACAACACAAAGATTTTTATGCGTGCTTGAAAGTAGCCTTACGAGCTCGTACTGTGCGTGGTTTGTATCTTGATATTCATCTACCATTATGTATTTGAACTTATTGGAATAATAATCGAGCACTTCCGGTGCGGTACTTAAAAGCAAAACCGTATTGACTATCATATCATCAAAGTCCATAGCGTTTGCAGATTTAAGCCTCTTTTGATATTCACGGTAAAGAGACGCTATAGTACGGTTTCTGTAATCGTTTCCGGCTGTACTTTCAAACTCTTCGGGTGAAATCAGCGAATCTTTGGCACCAGATATTGCAGATAAAACCGATTTAGGCGGAAACATTTTTTCATCTGTACCGGCAGTTTTAATAATATCCTTCATAATGCGCTTCTGGTCATCGGTATCATAAATAGTAAATGAGGATGTATAACCAATTCGTTCAGCATTAAAGCGCAGTATCTTACCGCAGATACTGTGGAATGTTCCTGCCCATATGTAATCGGCAAGACTGCCGAGTTTATTGCTAATTCTGCTTTTAAGCTCGTTAGCCGCCTTATTTGTAAAGGTTATCGTTAAAATCTCGTAATCTCTCGGGGGGTTAACGGCATAAGCACCTTGTGGCAAACTGTCTGTTTTGCCGTTTATGTAGTTTTCCGCCGCCGCAATTTCGGTTTGGCTGAGCTCAGGTACCTGTTCGCTTCTGTAGGCATTGCCGTATTTAAGCAGGTATGCTGTTCTGTTTACCAACACCGTAGTTTTTCCGCTTCCGGCACCTGCTAAAACGAGCAGAGGACCGTTAACTGTGGTTACGGCCTCAAACTGCCTTTCGTTCATATTGCTGAAATCATATTCTATTAGCTTTTTAATAATTGTATTGTTCATTCTAAAAACTATTTATCCTCGTAAATAAACTTTTTGATTTGCATTAAAAGCTCTCCGCCACTTTGGCAATGAGCTACCATTACAAGCGGTTTTGTAAGATCGAGACTGAAAACGCCCATAATTGATTTGGCGTTTATAACATATTTCCCATACATAAGCTCAATATCGTAGTCTTTACTGTTGGCTATTTCAACAAACTCTTTAACCGCAGCAAAATCTTTTAACATAATGGTCTTTTCTATCATTTTTACATCCCCTTGTTTATATTGTAAGAATAAAGGTATCGACAAGATATTTTTTAAGGTCAACATACCCATTGTTATTTACAAATACGCCTTCGTTTTTTAGTAGTTCTCTTTGCCGGTTTTCGCCGCCGAATACAAATGCCGGCGATATTCTGCCATCTCTGTTTACAACACGGTGGCATTTAATTGATTGGGGGTCCGGGTTTACATGAAGTGCATAACCTACAACCC
>JAFXNY010000009.1 GCA_017529165.1 Clostridia bacterium | reverse complement strand
GTCAATCGGTAGTGCTTTATGACGGCGACATTGTGCTCGGTGGAGGAACGATTATTTAAGTAATAGGTAATAGTGAATAGGTAAAAAAATGCCCTAACCTTTCGGTCAGGGCATTTTTATGTAGATATTAGTCCTCCGAGATAGCTTCTACCGGGCAACCTGCGGCGCAAGCACCACAGCTTATGCACTTTTCAGCATCTATCTCATAATGAGCATCACCCTCGGCGATAGCCTCTACCGGACAACCTGCAGCGCAAGCACCGCAGCTGATGCACTCATCAGAAATCTTGTAAGCCATTATTCACACCTACCCCTTATAATTATAACTATTGCTCTTAGGCTATTGTAACAAAAGAGATACAAAAAAGCAAGTTATATTTCTTCTTTTCCGTCAATTTCTTCTGTTTCCTGCTTTTTCTTGCCTCGGGATATTATTTTTACATCTTTCCTGTTTGTCTTAAAGGGTATGCCGTCCTCCGATTTAGGCTTAACCAAAAGATTGCCGGTTATAAGATTTACATCTATTACCGTGCCGAGCTCACCGTTATATTTAACAGTAGAGCCAACACTCGGAGTGATTTTTATAAGGTCGTCATAAGCGTTCTGCTCGTATTTAAGACAGCACATAAGCCTCCCGCAGCTGCCTGATATCTTGGTGGGGTTAAGAGAGAGCCCCTGTTCCTTTGCCATTTTAATAGACACAGGCTCAAAATCGTTTAGGAACTGCTTGCAGCAATAGGGTCTGCCGCAAATGCCTAACCCCCCCAGCATTCTCGCTTCATCACGCACACCGATTTGATGAAGCTCTATTCTGGTATGGAAATGAGCAACGAGGTCTTTAACAAGGTCTCTGAAATCTACTCTTCCGTCAGCCGTGAAGAAAAAGGTGATTTTACTGCCGTCAAACGAATATTCTACGCTTACAAGCTTCATTTCGAGGTTGTGCTCTGAAATCTTGCGCTCGCAAACAGAAAACGCTTTTTCTTCCTTTTCGCGGTTTTCACTTAGTTGTGCGATATCTTTATCGGTGGCTTTACGGACAACCTTTTTAAGCTCCTTTACTACGGCCTCTTGCGGTACCATACGCTCACCCTCGCTTACAGTGCCGAAGCTAAGCCCCCCTGCCGATTCGACAATAACCTTATCGCCCACGGCAAGCTCTAAACCTGCCGGATCGAAAAAATAATTTCTGCCGTTATCCTTAAACCTTACTGATACTACCTTTATCATTTTTTCCTCAACTTTCAGCCTCCGCTGCTAAAGCGGTAAGCAACAACGATAGATTTGGGTTGGTTTTTAATAGCTTTTTATGTGAAATTACAAGCTCATAAAGCTTTTCGTAACGGCGTACGAGCGTTTTTGAAGAACAATCTCTTATCACCGATACAATAATCGTTTCCAGAGCGTTGTAAAAATCAAGTGTCTCTTTCCGGTTTTTCTCAAGCGGTAAAAGTAGTTTAAGCAAATCATATTGATTTCCGCTTTGTAGAATGCTAATAAACTTTTTTGCGGTGTTGTAAGCGGCGTTTCCAGCACTGCCGCCAATTATATCTAAAGCTTGCCCGATACTTCCGTGCGACTCTCTTATAGCCTTAAAAGCAATTTCTCGGTCACATTCCGTTTTTGAAACAATATAATCGGTAGCACTCAATTCGTCAACTGCCGAAAGAGTTAAAACAGAACATCTTGAAGCTACCGTTTCGAGCACTGCTGCACGGGAAATCGCAGTCAGAATAAAAACAACGCTTTTAGGCGGTTCCTCTAAAACCTTCAAAAGAGCGTTTTGGGCGCTCGCAGTTAATAAATTAGCGTCTTCTATCAAAAAGACTTTTTTATCCGAGCGCTCAGGGACTATTGCCGCCTGTGAAATAATGTCCCGCACTGCCGTAACCGATATCGAGGCCTTACCGCTTTCGGCGGCAATTATGCTCATATCGGGATGATTAGAGCTATCAAAAAGCCGGCAGCTACTGCACATACCGCAGGGGCGGTCGCTGCTTTCGCATAATACCGCACGGGCAAGAAAACGGGCAAGAGTTTTTTTGCCGTATCCGCTATCGCCTACAATTAAAATTGCGTGCGGTATTTTGCTTGAAGACAGCATATTTTCTACTGCGGTTTTGGTACGCTCGTTTCCTATAAGCGGAAAGCTCATAACACGAACCCCATTTTTTTCATTGCCTTAAAGTAGGTCTTTTTAGCTACCTTTTCGGCTCTTAAATCACCGTCTCTGAATATACGCTCAAGCTCGGCTTTATCCGAGATTATTCTTTCGTAATTTTCTTTTATCGGGGATAATTCATCTGCCACCGCTTCGCCTACGGCAAGCTTAAAATCACCGTAGCCTTTGCCCTCAAACTCACGCTCGATGTCGGGTATGGTTTTCCCTGTAACCGCCGAATATATCGTGATAAGATTTGAAACACCCGGCTTAGATTCGGAATATTTAACGCACGATTCACTGTCTGTCACGGCACGCTTGAACTTGCGGATTATGGTATCCTTATCATCAAGTATAGCGACAAACGAGTTTATGTTTTCATCCGATTTTGACATTTTCTTTTCCGGGTCCTGTAAAGACATGACCCTAGCGCCTATTTTCGGTATATACGGCTCGGGTATTTTGAAAACATCACCGTAAATACGGTTAAAGCGAATAGCGATATCACGGGCAATTTCAAGGTGCTGTTTTTGGTCTGCGCCTACAGGCACAAAATCGGGATTATACAAAAGAATATCCGCCGCCATTAAAACGGGATAGGAAAAAAGACCCACATTTATATTATCGGCGTGTTGGGCGGACTTTGCTTTAAACTGAGTCATCCTCGAGAGCTCGCCAAACTGCGTACAGCTTGAAAGAAGCCAGGAAAGCGCCGAGTGCTCTGGTATGTGAGACTGTATAAACAGGGTAGATTTTTGCGGGTCAAGTCCTAAACTCAGAAGCAGGGCGTAAGTTGAATATATCTGCCCTCGAAACTTCTGCGGGTCCTGACGCACGGTTATGGCGTGTAAATCGGCAACCGCATAGGTACAATCAAACTCATCCTGCATAAAAAGCCAATTTTTAAGGGCGCCTAAATAATTGCCGAGAGTGAGCATTCCGCTCGGCTGTATGCAACTTAAAACTCTTTTTTTATCACTCATAGTATTAACACCTTTATTTCTTTATAAAAAACGCAAGCAAGGACAGTAGCTCAAGTATTGCCGCTATAATAAAAATCAAAAATACTTTGGGGTTGGCAAAGGAAAGCGCAACACAGAGCCCTGCCGACCATATAAGCGCTGAAACGCTTATAAGTATATGTATCTTTCTCCACCAAATACAACTAAACACGATAGCCACTATCGAGCTTACGGGCAGAGCGTATATGAAAATCATCCAAGAGCTGAGGCTCGGCAAAACAAGCTGAAAAAGGAAAAACAAAATTGCCGCAATAAGCCATACTACGCCAACGGACAGACCTGTTATAAGAGCTTTGTTGCGGGTTATAAGCACTCTGCGTTTTACCTTATCGGCTATGAGGTCGCCAACAGACACGCCGAGAATATTTGCTATCTGCGCCGTAACCTCAAGGTCAGGTAGCCCCTCGCCCCTCTCCCATTTAGATACCGATTTATCGGAATAATTAAGCTCGTTTGCAAGCTCTAATTGTGTTTTATTTGCCGCTTTCCTGTAAAAGGCAAGATTTCTTGAAAAGTTTTCTCTGATTTTACTCGATGTTATCTCGGTCATCATACACCTCGCAAATGTTTATTACTTTTCTGAGTGCTCGATTTGCGTAATCAATCGTGTTTTTAGTGCCGCCTACACTCCCGTCAAACCAAGTCAGCACAAAATCGCTGTTATCCACCATAAAACGGTTGCGGTCATAATAGCACCTCGGATAATATTTATCGGATATTAAAACCGCTCCGTCCGCTTTTGCCAAAATATTATTGTATCTCTCTTTCCATTCGGGCGGATAGCCTTTTGCCTGGTCTAAAAAAGGTATTGCACATATAAGCCGCACTGCGTGATTTTTCATAAGCGTAGATACACTCAACACACATTCCGCCGCTATTATATCAAACCCCATAGCCATACCCGTATAAAATGTAAGGCAACCCTCACTTATAAGCTCGGATATTTTTGATATAAGTGAGTTTTCAAAGCTTATATAGCGAGCGTCATTTTTATTTAACGGGAAAGGAAACTTCTGCGGCCTGTAACCTGTAAAGCAACAACTTAAAAACCGTTCACTCAAAGCACGCCACCACCGCATAAATATTCACCCTAATTTTAACATCAAATGCCTGCTATGTCAAGCGTTAAGCCCTTGCTCTACTCACGGTAGATATTAAAACAAACAGTTCTACCGTGTAACTTTTGGTCGCATTAAGTAATATTGTTGAAAAGTTTGCTTTATTGTGTTAAAATAACTTGATAATTTTTTAGGAGTGAGGATATGACCGGACAAACGATTGCGGCAATATCTACGGCTAAGGGCGAGGGCTCAATAGCCGTAATCAGAATATCCGGCAAAGAGGCTATAACAATAGCGGACAAGTGCTTTGTATCGGTAAGCGGTAAAAAGCTTTGCGAGCTTTCCGGCTATTCGGCGGCGTTCGGTGAGGCGGTAAGAGCGGAGGGCAGTCGTATTGACGAAGCGGTAGCCCTCGTTTTTAAGGCGCCTAAAAGCTATACAGGCGAGGATGTAGTAGAGCTATCGGTACACGGCGGCAGTGTGGCGGCAAACGAGTGCCTTAAAAGCGTTTTCACAGCCGGCGCATATCCGGCAGAAGCCGGTGAGTTTACAAAGCGTGCTTTCCTAAACGGCAAAATTGACCTTACTGAAGCCGAAAGCGTTATGGAAATAATATCGGCTCGCTCTGCGGCGGCATTAACATTGGCTAAAAGCGCTAAGGACGGAAAAATCAGCCGTGATATAGAAAAAATCACCGAACGGCTTTTGGCGGTTGCGGCGAGTCTTTGCGCCTATTCTGACTTTCCTGATGAAGATATAGAGGGGCTCGATTTTGAGAGCTTTAATAAAATGCTTAATGAGAGTTCACAGTCGCTCGATAGCCTGCTTAAAACCTTTGGCATAGGCCAAGCGGTGCTTTCAGGTGTACCTACGGCGATTGTGGGCAAGCCTAATGTTGGAAAATCAACCCTTATGAATGCGCTCTCTGGCGAGGACCGCTCGATAGTTACATCGGTTGCAGGCACTACGAGGGATATTGTTGAAGCACAGGTTAATACCGGCACGGTTACGCTCCTGCTGTCTGATACGGCAGGTATTCACAAAACAGAGGACGAGATAGAGAATATCGGGGTTGAAAGGGCAAAAAACAGGCTTAATAATTCGGCACTTGTAATAGCTGTATTTGATGTGTCAAGACCGTTTGATGATGACGACAGGGCAATAATAAGAGAGCTAAACGGCAAGTCGAGCATAGCGGTGCTTAATAAGGCTGATTTGCCGAAAATGGCGAATATTTCGTTGCCCCACGGAATTAAAACCGTTACAGTCTCGGCAAAAAACAACGATGGAATAGAGAAACTAAAAGAGGAAATAGAAAAAATCTGTGGCACCGATAGGCTGACGCCGAACGATACAGTCCTTATAAACGAGCGGCAGTATTCCTGCGCCGCAAGGGCAAAAACGGCAGTAGATAAAGCAAAAGAGGCATTTTTATCAGGCATTACGCTTGATGCGGTTACGGTGCTTATTGACGATGCGGTAAATGCACTTTTAGAGCTTTCGGGCAAGAAAGCCACCCAAAGTGTTACAGAAGAAATATTCAGTAGATTTTGCGTAGGTAAGTAAAATGATTAAAAGTTATAAAGCAGGCGAATATGATGTTGCCGTAATAGGCGGTGGCCACGCAGGCATTGAGGCGGCGCTGGCGAGCGCACGGCTTGGATGCAAAACGGTTATGTTTACAATCAGTCTTGATTGGGTGGGCAATATGCCCTGCAACCCCTCAATCGGCGGCACGGCAAAGGGGCACCTTGTGCGTGAGCTCGACGCCTTAGGCGGTGAAATGGGAAAGGCGGCGGACGCTAACACGCTTCAAAGCCGGATGTTAAACAGGGGCAAGGGCCCTGCGGTATATTCACTTCGTGCACAGATAGACCGCAGAGAGTACAGCGGTTATATGAAAAACGCCGTTGAAAAACAAAAAGGTCTTGATGTAAAGCAGGCGGAGATAATATCCCTCGAAAAGCATGGAGATAATTGGCTACTACTAACACGGCTCGGAGCAGAGTTTAGTGTTAAGTGCGCTATAATCGCAACCGGTACATTTTTGGGTGGCAGGGTGTATATAGGTGAAGTAAACTATGAGAGCGGGCCGGACGGCAATTTTCCGGCTACAGAGCTTGCCAAAAGCCTTAAAAAGCTAAATCTTCCTCTTCGCAGATTTAAGACCGGCACACCGGCAAGAGTTGCAAGAGACAGTATAGATTTTTCATGTCTCGAGGTTCAGGAGGGGGACACGAAAACAGAACCCTTTAGTTACTCAACTAAAAAGCCGGTAGAAAATAAGGTTGTATGCCATATAGGCTACACAAACGATAAAACCAAAGAAATAATACTTGATAATCTGCACCGCTCGCCGTTATATTCAGGTGTGATAGAGGGTGTAGGTCCCAGGTATTGCCCGAGTATCGAAGATAAAATTGTGCGTTTTTCGGATAAAAAGCGCCACCAGATGTTTATTGAGCCGTGTGGAGAAAATACAGATGAGATGTATCTTCAAGGTATGTCTTCATCTTTGCCGGAAGAAGTGCAGATTGAGTTTTACCGCACAATTAAGGGGCTCGAAAATGTAAAGGTTATGCGCAATGCGTATGCTATAGAGTATGATTGCATAGACCCCACAGCACTGCTTCCCTCGCTTGAAATAAAAAATCAGCCCGGCCTTTACGGCGCAGGGCAGTTTAACGGTTCTTCCGGCTATGAGGAAGCGGCGGCGCAGGGGCTTATCGCCGGTATAAATGCCGCAAGAAAGGTAAAAGGTCAGCCTCCGCTTGTATTATCACGGACAAGCTCATATATAGGTACGCTTATTGATGACCTCGTAACAAAGGGTTGTATGGACCCGTACAGAATGATGACCTCCAGAAGCGAATACCGCTTAGTTTTACGCCAGGATAATGCCGACGAGAGACTTATGCCGATAGGTCACGAGATAGGGCTTATAGACGATGAAACCTATAGTGAGCTTATAAAAAACACAGAGCTTAAAAACGCCGAGATAGAGCGCATAAAAAGCGTGTTCTTGCCGCCGAGCGAGGCGCTGAGTGAGTTGCTTATAAAAAGGGAAACCGCACCGGTTACTACCGGTATT